>JADLHS010000682.1 GCA_020848635.1 Limisphaerales bacterium | reverse complement strand
TTCAAGCGGCTGTGCTGTTTGTTTGAAACACCATCGTTCACCCCGCCAACACGGGGTCAATGGGGCAAAGCTCCCTTGTGGGGCGTGGCGTCACACCCCACATATCCCTAACCGACTTGTGTCCCTTGACGCTCTATTTGCAATCAAAGAAACGCACATCATAAGAAAAGACGGTGCCGATCTGAACGGTGTAGGATTCGCCAGCGAGGGGCAGACGGGGCTTAAACGTGATCCCGCTGGGGTGTCCATAACCTGAGATGCGACCGGTGGTAAGGGTTTGAACGTCGTTGTCGCTTTTTCGGGTGAGGGTGACGGAAGACACCGCAGAAGTCGAGTACTTGGAGCTTGTGAAGGACCAGAGGTCGACGACGGAATAGCCTGACCCCATGGCTTGTATTGGGACGGGTCCAGCGGGTGGAAGAGCGACGTAGTCGACTTGGCCGGTTCCAGAGCGATCAAAAGAGTACATACACGAAGCAACGCGCCAGCGGCCCGCTCCAGTCGCCAAGCCAAAAGCCGTCTTGCCCATCCCGGGAGAGATGATCCAGAGGCGATGCCCGAGGGAGGGGGTGCCGCGATCCGCGATGTACTGCGTGACGGTTTCAGCGGGGTGGCCGACGCCCCATGAAAGGTTGCTCGATCCTGATCCTGCGGCTCCACCCGAGGTATAGCAATTCCATGTACTCGGCGGACTGTGTGGATTGGGGCCAGAGCCGGGTCCATCGTTGTTGGCTTGAAGAACCGCACATTCTTGCATCTGCTGTTTGAGCGTGGTTTGCTCGGTGACACCGGGCAATCCAACGAGATAGCGATACAGGCTGACTCGGCGGATGGCATCATCAATCGAAGCTTGTGAGATGGTTCCGGGGTCACATCCTCCGGCACTTTGAAAGTTGGCTTGGCCTGCGATGGGAAAGTCTGCCTTCCATCGCGTGCAGACTTCTTGATCGGTGCGAAGGGCGGGATCCGTTGGCTTTACACAACTTCCTCCGCTGCACACGTTTCCGCCGCTGCAAGAGGACTGTTTGACCCACTTGAAACAGCCCGTCGCATCGGCTTGACACACCTCGATATCGTTGGCTGCACAACGCGTTGCCCCGCTGGTACAAGGATTTGAGCAAGTCGACGCACAAGCATTTCCTTGACAGCTTTGGCCGCTTGGACAGGCGCTTGCCTTCCATTCGGTACAGCCGCTGGTTGCTTTTTCGCAACGCTCGATCTGCGCCCCTGCGCAACGCGTCGCAGCCGCAACACAAGCGTCTTGGCAAGCACCCTTGCAAGCGTTGTTTTCGCAGATCTGCCCCGCAGCACAAGGCCCTTTCTTCCACACAAGGCAACCATTCGCATCTTTGGCGCACGTCTCCACATCGGTGGCCCCTGCACAACGGCTTGCTCCCGCTGTGCAGGCATCGTTGCAAGCGACTTGACACTTGTTGTCACGGCAGCTTTGCCCGACAGGACAAGCCGCAGCGCTCCAAACGTAACACCCGCTCCCATCGCGCTCACAGCGCTCGATCTGCGCGCCTGCACAACGCGTCTGCCCACTTTGACAAGCATTCTGACACGTCGCGACTTCGCACTTTCCAGCCTGACAAGTCTGCCCCGCAGGACAATCCACCACCACACCCCATACCGGGCAGTTTGTGTCGATATCCTTGACGCACGTTTGATAACCCGCCCCCAAACATTGCGTCGCTCCGACAGTACACACATTCAAACAAGACTTCGAGCAGATCCCACCCTGACACAACTCACCCGCCGCACAAGCGACGGTCGCTCCCCACTGATAACAACCATTGCCGGGATCTTCACA
>JADLHS010000360.1 GCA_020848635.1 Limisphaerales bacterium | reverse complement strand
GTCCGCGTCGCGGAAAGCGTGGCGCGCGGTTTGTTGGAGATGAAATGAAGCGGGGCGCGAACGGCAGCCCGCATACTCCCTCTCCGCGCCCGCGACGGGCGGTACCGGAATTGAGCCCAACCCATTCTTCCCGGTTGCTCCAGCGCCGAAAAGGGTCGAAGGGGGTTGGCAAATGCCGCCATTACCCCTTGTGCATTGCGCCTTACTTCGGCGCGGTGATCATTGGGAAGCTGTCCGTGCGGAAGGGCGACGCGGGCAAACCTTCTTTGTTCCACAGGTTCACCTCCGGAAAATCCGCCCAGCCGTACCGAACCGCGACGGGATGAGGAACTTCCGGACTGCTGACGACCACGGTGTCGCCGACGATTTCCGCCTTGGCCCACACAAACTTCCGATCCTCGCCGCAAATCGCGAAGCCCTGCAGCACGCCGCCGCGCGCTTCTAGGCCTTTGCGCGCGTGGTCGAAATGCAGGATCGCCTGGTTGCCCTTGATCGCCAGGCGGCGGTAGATCGGCCCGGAGAATTCAGTTTTCTCGCCATAGGCAATGGCCCGGGCCGCCAGCGCGAGGCGTGCGCCCACCGGCACCTTTTTCGTGGGATGGATGTCGTCCTTGTCGCCCACATCCGTGATCACGGCCATCCCGACCTGGGGCAACACTTGCGTGGCCAGCAACTGTGCCTCCCGCAATTCGGCCCAGTCGCTCTCGACCGGTTGGACGTTGATCTGCTCCAGCGGGCGCTTCTTGTTCCGATCCCACGGCGCGATTTGCACGGCGAGGAAAGGGAAGTCGCCTTGACCCCAATCGCGCCGCCAGCAGCGAATCATGTCGGGGAACAAAGTGCGATACTGCTCGGCGCGACCCGCGTTGGATTCACCCTGATACCAGATCGCACCCTTGATGGCGTAGGGAATCAGCGGGGCAATCATGGCGTTGTATAGCTCGCTGTTGCCGCCCCACGGACGCCCCGGTGCTTGCTTGGTGAAGTTGGTGCCGGCGGTTGCGGCTTCGGCCTTTTCCTTTTCGAATGCGGCGGTGGCCTGGCGCCAGGCTTTGTCGGCGGCGGCGGACGGTTCGAGAATTTCCCTAACGTAACGCGGATTAATCTCGAACGCCTCCCGGCTCATCCAGGCCTCGGCCGGGGTGCCACCCCAATACGTGCCGATCAACCCGACCGGTACCCGACGCACCTGCTGCAGGTCGCGACCAAAATAGTAGCCCACCGCGGAGAAACCTTCGACGCTCCGCGGCGAACTGAGTTCCCACGTGGCCTTGACGACCGTGGTGGGGGCATCTGTGCGATTCTTCCGGACATTGAAAAGGCGAATTTGCCTATTGGTCGCGGAAGCAATGTCGGCGGCCGGCTCAAAAGACCGGCTCAGCGGCCATTCCATGTTCGACTGGCCGCTGCACACCCACACATCGCCGACCAGGACGTTGGTGAATTGAACTGTTTCGGACTTGGTGCTGATCGTGAAGATGTCCGGTCCGCCCGCCTTGAGCTTGCCGAGCTTGAGGTGCCACGCCAGGTTTCGCGCGATGGTGGTGACCGTCTGGTTGCGGAACTTGACGGTAACGACTTCGCCATCGTCAGCCCAACCCCAGACGGGCACGGTTTGGCCGGCTTGGAGAACCATGTTATCGGAGAACAGCGCGGCGGGTTTGACGGCGGCGGGCAGTGCCAACGGCAGGGTTGCGAAAAGAATGCCAACGGAGATTCGGTGAAGATTTTTTAGCATCATAGGGTTATTGCAGCCAAGGGACCGGGTTGGGTCAATCAAAAACCCGATTGAACCAACGTTACTAATGGTATCGCGGAGGATGTGGGTTCAACCGCAGAACGGTTGCGCTCGCAACCACGATGGCGTATTTCTCGAAGCCGTGCAGCAACTTGTTCCCACCACCGTCGCGACGGCTTCGGCCGAGCTTCCCGCAACCATCCGCAACGAATCGGAGCTGGAGGAAATTTTAACGCGCCCCAGCGCCGCACTGATTGAGGCCATCAAAACCATTTCCAGTCCGCTGCTCGTCCTGGGCGCGGGCGGCAAGATGGGGCCAACGCTGGCGGTGCTCGCGCGCCGGGCCGCCGAGGCCGCGGGACATCCCCTCGAAGTCGTGGCGGTGAGCCGGTTTGGCAACGCGTCGTCGCGCCAGTGGCTCGAAGCGCGCGGCGTGCAGACGGCGAGTTGCGACCTGCTGGATGCGAACGCGATTATCCGGTTGCCGGACGCGGCCAACATCATCTACCTGGTCGGCCTGAAGTTCGGCACCGCTCAGAATCCCGCAGCTACCTGGGCCATCAATACGCTCGTCCCGGCGCGCGTTTGCGAACGTTATCCGCGCAGCCGTATCGTCGCGCTCTCCACCGGCAACGTGTATCCGCCGAGTGCGGTGAGCCGCGGCGGCGCGGTGGAAACGGATTCGCTCACGCCGCTCGGCGAGTACGCGAATGCCGCCGTCGGTCGCGAGCGGATCTTCGAGTATCATGCCCATCGCCAGCACACGCCTGTCACGCTGCTCCGGCTGTTCTACGCGGTTGAATTACGCTACGGCGTGCTCGCCGACATTGCCCGCAAAGTTCACACCGGCCAACCGGTTGCGCTGGCGAATGGCGCCTTCAACTGCATCTGGCAGCGCGACGCCAATGACCTGATCCTCCGCGCGCTGCCGCTGACGGCGGCCCCGGCGAGGGTTTACAACCTGTGCCGCCCCGAAGTCTTTTCCGTCCGGGAAATCGCGACGCGGCTCGGCGAGCTTCTCGGTCGTCCCCCGGTTTTTTCCGGCAGCGAGACCACGACGGCCCTGTTGGGCAATTCCGCCCAACTTGGCACCGCGCTCGATACGACGGCGACCCCCATGGAAACCATCCTCCACTGGACCGCGCAATGGGTGAAGCATGGCGGTCGCGACCTGGGTCGGCCCACTCACTTCGAGGTGCGCGATGGGAAGTATTGAACAATGGCGAGCGCGTCTCGGCGATGGGCTGGCCATTCCGGCCTGCCCGCTGGCCTTGAACGCACAACGACGTTTCGACGAGCGCCGGCAACGCGCGTTGCTTCGCTATTACCTCGCCGCCGGTGCGGGCGGATTGGCGGTGGGCGTCCACACCACCCAGTTCGCCATCCGCGAACCGCAGGTTGGTTTGTTCCGGCCGGTGCTGGAACTCGCCGCAGAGGAATTGCGGCGCGGTGGAAATGCAGCGGGAAGCGCCATTGGCGTGGCTGGAATCTGCGGGCCAACGAAACAGGCAGTGGCGGAGGCTACGCTGGCCCGTGAGCTGGGCTATCACGCCGGCTTGCTCAGCCTCGGCGCGATGCGGACGGCCACCGAGGATGAAATCATTTTGCATTGCCGGGCCGTGGCGGAAATCATCCCGGTGTTTGGTTTCTACCTGCAACCGGCGGTGGGTGGTTGCGCGTTGCCGTTTTCCTTCTGGCGGCGTTTTGCTGAAATCCCGAACGTCGTCGCCATCAAGATCGCACCATTTAATCGCTATCAAACCCTCGACGTGATACGCGCCGTGGCGGAGGTCGGTCGCGACGACATCGCGCTTTACACGGGCAACGACGACAACATCGTTCTTGATCTGCTCACGCCCTTTCACTTTCGCGCCGGTGACAAATATGTTGAGCGTCGCATTGTGGGCGGCCTGCTCGGTCATTGGGCGGTGTGGACCCAATGCGCCGTTGCTTTGTACCGCGAATGTCGTCGCCTGGCGGTCAGCAGGGAACCAATTCCGTCGGAACTGCTGCGCCGAGCCGGGGAGGTCACGGATTGCAACGCTGCATTCTTCGATGCGGCAAACAACTATGCCGGTTGCATTGCGGGCCTGCACGAAATCCTGCACCGTCAGGCTCTGCTCGAAGGTGGCTGGTGTCTGGACCCGAGGGAGACCCTCAGCCCAGGCCAGCGTGAGGAAATTGACCGCGTGTACCGCGCCTACCCGCACTTAAGCGATGACGAGTTCGTGCTTCAACACAGGGATCGTTGGCTGGCAGGCTAGGCTCGCAGTCCGAAGCGCCGGCGAGTCATGCGCAGATTGCCCTTGTTCCGTCATGGTGCGGCGACGGGAAGCCGGTAGCACGCCGCTTCCTTGTCATTGCGCACCACGAGGTAGGTGCCCGCCAGCGCCGGTGGGTTCCACGTCTTGCCGGGCAAGGCGGTGAAGCGCGTGAGTTCGCGATGTTCCAACGGCACCGGTTCCACGAGCACGACGTCGCCGCCTTCGTCCATCACCAGCAACAACGGACCCGACAGGATCACCTGCCCATGGCCGTACCGTCCCTCCTTCCACTTCAGCGAGCCATCCGCGGCGTCGAGGCAGACGAGGATGCCGTCATCCAGGCCGTAAATAAACCCGTCCCGATAAACCACGTTGGTGAACTTGGCTTTCAGGCGGATGGATTTCCAGATCCGGGTGGAGGACCATTTGCCGTCCACGGCTTTCTTGATTTGCAGCAACTCGCTACCAGTCCCGTAACCACTACTTATGAGGACGCGGTCGCCGGGGAGAAGGACCGGGATCGCAATATGTGGATGACCGCCGGGCCAGGGGTAATCCCACAAGACTTTGCCCGAATCAACATCGTGGGCCGAAACTCGTCCGGCGAAGATCAAGATCTGGCGAACGCCCGCCAGGGTCACCAGCAAGGGTGAGCTGTAATCGGCCCCGGTATTTCCGCCGCCCCACACGAAATTGCCAGTCGCGGCGTCGTACGCCACCAAGGAATGGTCGTTCGGCCCGCCCGCATTGACGATGACTTTTTGATCAACGACCAAAGGCGAGCCGGCCATGCCCCAGCCGTTCACCTTCGCCTGGTTGTCTTTGATGATGTCTTTGGACCAGATCCGTGCTCCGGTTTCCAAATCCAGGCAGTTCAAAATACCCGTCGCGCCCAAAGTGTAAACCCGGTTGCTCACGATGGTCGGCGTCGCGCGCGGCCCTTCCCCGGCGATTATGGTGTTGTAGTGCGCAGGGTCGGCGTGCGACCACAGCACCTTGCCGGTGAGCAAATCGTAGGAAACGACCATTTCCTCATCGCCGCGCTGTTCTTGGGTGACGGCGTAGTGGTCGAGGACGGCTAACCCAGACCAACCGGCGCCGACGGGATGCGACCACAGCTTCTGCGGCGGCTGCGCCTGCCAGTCGCGCGCCAGCGTCGGGCCTTCCACTTGGGCGTTCCGGTGCGGGCCGAGGAACTGTGGAAAATCATTCGTGGTTTGGATGATGGGCTTCGTGCCGCGCGCGGATGGTGTCGGCTGGCCCATGGGCATTGCCATCGTGTCCGGCTGCTTCCACCGCCATTCCAAGATGGGCAGCAGATCGCCGGTGACGCCGTGGATGCGGAAAAGTCCGGCGGTAAGCGCGATCACGCCAACCACACTACCAAAGACTAACAGGCGAACGCTCCATTTGAGCCGTGATAGAAACAGCACCCAAAGCAGTTCCAGAAAGAGCGATATTATTACCACCTGCGCCGTGTAAATATTCTTCTGCTGAAAGGAAATTTTCGGCCACAGGCGAATCCCCAGCGTGACCACAATAGCCAACGCCAAGAGGACAAGCGCCAGCCACCCGCGGATTGGCTTACGCTGCGGAATCTCTTGCGGCGTGGGGGTGCTGCCGTCGGTTTGATTTGTTTCGGTCATGCAAGGATCTTGAAGGGGTGTTTACATCGCGGTGAATCCGCCATCCACCGCCATCACCTGGCCGGTCACGAAGGCGGCATCGTCGGAAGCCAGATAAAGCGCCAGCCCGGCCACTTCCTCCGCCTGGCCGATCCGGCCCAGCGGCGCGGCGTGCTCGAATTGGCCGCGACGCGCATCGCTCTTCCAGAGGAATTCGCTGAAGTCGGTCTGGATCAGTCCGGGCGCGATGGCATTGACCCGGATGTTGTATGTGCCGAATTCCTGCGCCCAGGAGCGGGTCAGCATCAGCAGACCCGCCTTGGTGAAACTGTAGAGCAGCCCGCCCGGCTGGGGCCGCAGCCCGGCAACGGACGCGATGTTGATGATCGTCCCGCCCCGCTGGCGTTCGATCATGGACGGCACAATCAGCCGGACTAGGCGGAAGGCCGACTTGATGTTGATTTCAATCATCTTGTCCAGCATGTCGTCGTCGGTTTCCAGTGCGGGACCCTGGCCGATGTTCGTCGCGCTGTTGTTGACGAGAATATCCACCGGACCGAGGCGGGCTTCCGTTTCTTTCACTAGATGCTCCAGCTGATCCTTGCGGCCCACATGACACGC
>JADLHS010000359.1 GCA_020848635.1 Limisphaerales bacterium | reverse complement strand
TGGCCTTGACGAGCTACACCAACCGGACGGTGCGGGTGCGCTTCCAGGCGTGGAGTTACAATGGCAGTGCCCCCGATGAGGACCTCGTGCTCGACAAAATCACGATCGAAGACGCGCCGCCGCCGGTACTGTTGAATCCGATTGATGAAGTGAGCGTCTCCACGCTGCGCTTGACCTGGACGCCGACGGGCCTGGTGAACTTCAGGGAATATCGCATTTACCGCTCCGAATCGAGCAGCGTGACCGAGGCTTCGATCTTGGTCGCGAGTTTTACCAACCAAGCCGTGATGGCCTTCGTGGACACTGGTTTGATGGCCCGCAAAAAGTATTACTACCGGATCTTCCTGTACAACAACTCCGACACCAGCACCGGCGGGAATCAGGCTTCCGCCATGACCGGCGGGGTAACGGTGCCGTGGAGCGACAATTTTGAAACCAATGCGGTCGGTTGGACCTTTACGGGCAGTTGGACCAACTGGCCGGGCGGGGGCCGCAATGGCAGCATGGGCCTGCTGGACTCGCCGGGTGACTACGCCAACTCGGCCGACAGCTGGGCGCAATTCGCAGTGAACTTGAGTGGGACGACGTGGCCGGTGCTCCGCTTCTGGGATCGCCATGCGCTCGCTGATAATGACTGGGGGCGGCTCGAGATTTCAAGCGATGCTGGGGCGAATTGGCGGCCGGTTTATGGTGTTTCCAGCACGCGCACCAACTGGGCCGAACAGAGCATTGACCTCTCGCCGTGGAGGAACCAGTCGCAGGTCTGGTTTCGCTTCCATCTCTTCACGGATGGTTCGGTGCCGAACGACGGCTGGTCCGTGGACGATGTTGGATT
This sequence comes from Limisphaerales bacterium, assembly GCA_020848635.1. GTDB lineage: Bacteria > Verrucomicrobiota > Verrucomicrobiia > Limisphaerales > JADLHS01 > JADLHS01. Next base: position 15,215 of record JADLHS010000359.1, on the reverse strand, counting down.
GGCGGAGCACGTGCCGGTGGCGGTGGGGTATCCGTTCTACGAGAACTTTGAAAACGGCCTGACGAACTGGCTGCACGCGGGCTGGATCACCGACACGAACGCGCCTTATGGTGGCGGTTACGCGGTGCATGATACGGTGCCGCTGCGGATTGCCCCGGACACAACGCTCTGGCTGACGCTGGCGGGGGAACTAAACCTGACCAATGCGGTCGATCCCCAGTTGACGTTCTGGGTGCGGGGGTATCTGTGGCATTACTCAGGGCTGCGGTTTCAGGTATCGACGGATGGCGGGCTGACGTGGGCGGAATTGGCGGCGGTGAATCTGGACACTGGATTCAACGCGGACTGGACGCGCAAGCAGGTGGCCCTGACGAGCTATACCAACCAGACGGTGCGGGTGCGCTTCCAGACATGGAGTTACAATGGCAGTGCCCCCGATGAGGATATCTTTCTCGACAACATCGGAATTGGTGAGTTTGCGCCCTCCGCCCCGAGTTTGCATTCCCCCCGGGATCAGGGAATTGTCGGGGTGCTGCGCCCCACGCTGATCGTCAATAATGCGATTGACTATCAAGGCGACCCGGTGAGCTACCGGTTTGAAGTTTATGCAGACGCCGGGCTTTCCAATCTCGTGGCGCAAGTGCCCGTGATGGCGGCGGGTTGGAACACCACCGCCTGGCAGGTGGATGTGAACCTGCTGGATCATGCCCAATACTGGTGGCGGTGCCTGGCTTCCAGCGGCCCGAATATCAGCCCGTGGATGCCGGCGACCTCCTTCTATATCAACCACACGAACCGGGCGCCGTTTGCGGTCGTCATTCCGAGCGGGTGGTTGACGCTCAGTAATACGGACGGCGTCCTGACGTGGTATCCCACAACCGATCCCGATCCCGGGGATTACGTCCTGGCCTATCAGGTGCAGGTGGACGACGATCCGGACTTTGGGTCGCCGGTCATTGATCAGGGCGATGTGCAGCTGGCCCTACCGGAGGAACTCACGTCCTGGTTGAGCGTCTCCTTGCCGTTGAAAGAATTCGTTGGAGCGGACCATCTCCAGGCTGGCCACCGCTATTATTGGCGGGTGCGCGCGGTTGACAGCTATTACACCCTTTCAGAATGGCCGGCGGGCGAACACTGGTTCCAATTCGGAGCGACCGTGACGGACCCGCTGCGACTGACGGCCCTGAGTTCGCCGGATGCCGCGGGGCGGATGACGCTGGAATGGAGTGTGACCGGCAGCCGCGTGTACGTTGAATTTAAGCCGTCGCTGGAGGGGCTGAACTGGCAGACCATCGCCGGCCCTTTGAGTGCTCACAGTTTCACCATCACCAACAGTGCCACGATGCCAACCGGTTTCCTCCGCTTACGGCAGGAATAGGATCCGGCGGGGAGCGCAGCGTTAGGAGCTTGGATGGCCCGCGGCGCGCGTGGGGGGTGAGGGGCGGGACCCGCGCGGAGGTGGGGTTTGAGGCCTCGGCGGTCAACGCCCGAATGGGTTGGCTTCCGGCTCCGCGCGATATGCCTCCGCCAGCAGCGTGATTGGATGCACAATGCGCAGTTTCATGCCGCGCTCCTTGGCGCCATTGACCAGTTGCAGCAAACAGCCCGGATTGGCCGTTGCCACCGTGCGGGCGCCGGTGGATGCGATGTGTCCGAGTTTGCGCGCCAGAAGTTGCCCGGCCATATCCGGCTGGGTGAGATTGTAGATCCCCGCGCTACCGCAGCACCAGTTGGCTTCCGGTAGTTCCACGAGTTTGACGCCTGGGATCGCCCGCAACAACTCGCGCGGCTGGCTTACAATCTTCTGGCCGTGCGACAGGTGGCAGGACTCATGGTAGGTGACGACCAACTCCTGCTGGGCCGCTGCCGACGGAAGGCGGCTTGGACGATCTTGGATTTCAGAGGGAGCCGCCTCCCGTCGGTTGCTCCGAGCATTGGCGGGGACGCGAATCCCAATTTGCACCAGCCACTCGTGGATGTCCTTCACCTTGGCGTCCCAAAGCTTCGCCCGTTCGAAGTAGCGCGCATCATCGACCAGCAGCTTCGCGTAATGCTTGAGATGCGAACCACAGCCGCCCGCGTTGGTGATGATGGCGTCGAATTGCTCCGGCGGAAACTGATCGAGGTTCCGCCGCGCAAGCTGCTGGGCGAGCGTCCACTCGCCGTTGTGGGCGTGCAAGGAGCCGCAGCAACTTTGCTCCGGCGGGGTGACCACTTCGCAACCATTCTGCGCCAGCACTTCCACTGTGTCGCGGTTGATGTCGCTGTAGATCAGATCCTGCGCGCAGCCGGTGAGCATGGCCACGCGATACCGCCGCCGGCTTACGGCGGGCGTGATCGGGGAAATTATTTCGGCGGAAAACTGCGGCTGGATGTCCGGCGTGATCGCCTCCAGTTCGCGCAGCCGTTGGGGCAGCAGGCTCAAAATCCCGCTCCGGCGCAGCAGCGACTGCAAGCCCATTTGTTGGTAAAGCCGCATCGCCTGACCCACCAGTTGGAGTCGCGCCAGGTCCATGAATAACCAGCGCACGGCGAACCACCGGATCAAATCGCGTTTGGGGGCGGCCAGCACGCGTTGCTCCTCCACCTCGGCGCGGGCGTGCTCGAACAGTTCCGCGTAATTCACGCCCGCCGGGCAGGCCGTCATGCAGGCAAGACAGCCGAGGCAGAAATACATTTCATCGCCGAACGCTTTCGTGACGTCCAGTTTGTCATCCGCGATGGCGCGCATGAGGGCAATGCGGCCGCGCGGGCTGTGGCGTTCCAGCTTCGTGGCGTCGTAAGTCGGGCACGTGGGCAGGCACAGCCCGCAGTGCATGCACTGCTGCACGATCGAGTAATCGAGAGATTTGAGGTGCGAAGGGCCGGCACTCATCAATCAAACATCTTTCCCGGATTCAGAATGCCGTTCGGATCGAGCGCGCGGCGCAAGGCGCGCATCACCCGCATCTGCGCGTCGCCGGCGAACTTCGGCAAAAAGCTTTTCTTGGCCAGCCCGATCCCATGCTCGCCGGTGATCGTGCCGCCCAGACGGATGGCCTCGGCGAAGATTTCTTTGAAGGCTTCCTCGACGCGATGCATTTCGTCCTTGTTCCGCTCATCGGTCAGGAACGTCGGATGGAGATTGCCGTCGCCCATGTGGCCAAACGTGCCGACCCGCAGCTGGTACTTCTTCGCCACGGTGTCCACAAAGCGGATCATCGTCGCGAGTTCGCTGCGCGGGACGGTGGCGTCCTCGAGAATGGTCGTCGGCGCCAGGCGGGCGAGCGCCGAGAAGGCGCTGCGCCGGGCGGTGGCGAGCTTGGTGGCTTCCGTGTCATCTCTGGCCACGCGCACTTCCCGCGCGCCGTTCTTGCGGGCGAGTTCCTCCATCTTGGCGGCTTCTTCGGCCACGGCGGCGGGGTGGCCGTCGGTTTCCATCAGCAGCAGCGCCTCGCAATCCAACGGCAGGCCAACCTTGGCGAAGTCTTCCACGCAATGAATGGTGGTGCGGTCGAGAAACTCCAGGGTGCAGGGAATGATCTGCGCCGCGATGATGTCCGATACGGTTTGCGCGGCCTGGCCCATGTCGGCGTAGGTGGCCACCAGCGTTTTCTTCGCGGCTGGTTTCGGGATCAGTCGAAGCAGAACTCTTGTGATGACCCCGAGGGTGCCTTCCGAGCCAATGAACAGGTCACGCAGGGAATAGCCCGCCACGTCCTTCACGCATTTGTTGCCGGTCCAGCAGACTTCGCCATCGGGCAGGACGACTTCAAGGCCCATGACATAGTTGCGCGTGATGCCATACTTCAAGCCGCGCAAGCCGCCGGAATTCTCCGCCACGTTGCCCCCGATAGTGGAGATTTTCATCGAACCCGGATCCGGCGGATAAAACAAACCCTCCCCCGCGGCGGCGTCGGCAATGGCCAGCGTGGTGACGCCCGGCTCGACGAGCAGCGTGAGATTCGCGCGATCCACCTCCAGGATGCGGTTCATCTTCACCAGACAAAGCACGATACAGTCAGGGCAGGGGAGACTGCCGCCGCTCAAACCCGTGCCGGAGCCGCGGGTGACGACCGGCGTTTTGGTTGCGTTGGCGAGCCGGAGGACCTGGACGACTTGCTCGGTCGTTTGCGCGAAGGCCACGCAGCCCGGCAACTGCTGCATCGCGGCCGTGCCATCAAACGAATAGGCGATGAGGTCCTCGCGGGTGGTAAGCACGTTCTGCGCGCCGAGGATTTCCTGGAGTTGGGTGAGCGTATCAGTTCCGTAAGGCATAAACAGTCCAACGGAGAATGATCGCGCAATGGCCGTGCGGTCAAGCAAACGCCAGCTGAGTTTTGGAGATAAGGGCAACCACAGCTTTGCGTGAGCGACGCTGGTGGTGGCCGAAGGTTCGAATTTAAGGCTGGCCAACAAGGAAGTTGGTTGCTACGGGATGGACAAATGGGAGCTGCCCCAGCACACTTCCGACGTTGGCCCCGAACAAAGATCGCCGTCACACCAACCAAATAAACTGTCAGTAAACCATCCTCCTATGAAAACCCTGACTCGTCGCCAGTTCCTCCGCCGTAGCGCCATTGCCGCGGGCACCGCCAGCGCGCTTCCGTTTCCCTTTGTCGGTCGGGTTCTCGGTGCGAATGACCGCATCAATGTCGCGTGCATCGGGGTGGGCGGCAAAGGCGACAGCGACAGCAGCGATGCGGCTGCATGTGGCGGCAACATCGTCGCCATCTGCGATGTGGATACGAACACGCTCGACAAGAAGGGCAAGCAGTTTCCGCAGGCGAAACGGTTCAACGATTATCGCAAGCTGCTCGAGGAGATCGGGAAGGACGTTGACGCGGTGACCGTTTCGACGCCAGATCATCACCACGGATCGGCGGCGATCCGGGCGATGCGGCTCGGCAAACATTGCTTTTGTCAGAAACCGCTCACCCAGACGGTGGCGGAGGCGCGTGCCATGCGTGCGTTAGCGGCGGAGAAGAAGCTCGCGACGCAAATGGGCAATCAGGGCAGCGCGGAGGATGGTTTGCGCCGCGCGATTGAAGTGATTCAGGCGGGCGTCATCGGCCAACCGCTGGAGCTGCATGTGTGGTCAAACCGTCCGGTCTGGCCGCAAGGCTTGGAGCGTTCGGTGGGGCAGGATCCGGTGCCCGCGAACCTTGATTGGGACGTCTGGCTCGGCCCGGCCGCGATCCGGCCATTCAAACAGGGTGTTTATCACACGTTCAACTGGCGCGGTTGGTTTGACTTTGGCACCGGGGCGCTGGGGGACATGGCCTGCCACACGGTCAACATGCCGTTCCGCGCGCTGAAGCTCGGTTACCCGACGGTGGTCGAATGCGAGTTGGCTTCGCGGATTTGCCCGGAAACGTTCCCCAAAACGTCCCGGATCCGCTTCGAGTTTCCGGAGCGTGCGGGTCTGCCCCCGCTGAAGTTCTGGTGGTATGACGGAAATCCCGGCGACGAACTCAAGCCGCTTCGGCCGCCGGCTGAACAGACGCGCGAGATCCTGCAGACCATGGGAACGTTGCCGCCCAGCGGCGCGTTGATCATTGGCGACAAGGGCAAGCTCTTTGCGCCGGATGACAACGGGGCTCGTTTTCTCGTGGCGATGAAAGATCAAGAGCTCTACGTGGCGGGTGACAAACACGATGCGGCGAAGGCCGTGCCGCAAAGCATTCCGCGCTCGCCTGGTCACATGGAGGAATGGTTCCGCATGATGAAGCAGGGCACGCCGGCCTTTTCCAACTTCGACATCGCCGCTTACCTGACCGAAATCATTCTCCTCGGTTGTGTCGCGTTACGCGTCGGTGAAGGCTACCGGATGGACTGGGACGGTCCAAACATGAAGTCCACCAACCTGCCGCAGGCCGCTCAGTTCGTGAAGCGCAACAATCGCAAGGGGTGGGAGACGTAGGCGAAGCGCCGATGGTTTGTTGGCGGGCTGAAACATCACAACGGTCGGGAAATACGAATGCCGGATAAACTCTGGCGTTTACATCTTAGCGGGTGAATCGGTGACGCCGACTGGACTCCGGACGATTTCACCCATGCGGCAACAATCTTAAAAAAAGAGTTGGTTTTATCTTTTCGGTTTCCGAAGCTTGCTCCCATGAAATCTCCAAATGCCAAACTCTTCCTCACTTTTCTCGCCACTGTGGGGCTGGCCGCCCGCGTGCTCGCCGCGGATTTTTTCATTCACGATGGCGATCGGGTGGTGTTTCTCGGCGACAGCATCACCGAGCAGCGGCTCTACACGACGTACATTGAAGCGTATGCCCTGACTCGCTACCCGCAATGGCAACTGACCTTTCGTAATGTGGGCTGGGGCGGCGACACCGCCTGGCTGCGGCAACGGGCCCACCCTGATGAAAAACAGCTGTTTGCCGCGGAACCGGCCGCACAACAAGCAATGGTGGAAGAGGCGGTGGGGCGCGGCCTCAGCCGGGACGTGTTGCCGCTTAAACCCACGGCGGTGACCATTGATTTCGGGATGAACGATCACGCATATCAACCGTTTCGGGAGGATATTTTTCGGGCCTACGTTCGCAGCCAGACGGAAATCGCAAAGGTGCTTAAGGCCAACGGGGTTCGCGTGGCCTTGCTAACCCCTCAGCCGATCGAAGATAAAAGACCCGATCCCGATCAGGATGTACGTAACCAGTCCTTGCGGAAGTTTTCCGACGGGCTCAAGGAGGTGGCCACCCAAGCCGGGACGACTTTTGGAGATCAGTTTGATCCGTACATGGCGATCATGTTGCGGGCGCGCGCCGAAGACCCGAAGGCATTTATTGGCGGCGGGGATGCCGTGCATCCCGGAGCCATGGGTCACACGATCATGGCTTGGGCGATTCTGAAAGCGCTGGGGGCGCCGGCATTGGTGTCGCGGGCGGAAATCAACGGTGCAACCAAGTTGGTTGTCGCGGCAGCCTGTAAAATTCAAAATCTAAAGGTGGTGAATGGGGTCATCAGTTTTGTCCGGTTGGACGATGCGCTGCCTATGCCGATTGATCCCGCCTGCGCGCCGCCAAAAACAAACTCCGCCCCGGAGGGGTTCGATGGTTCACTGTCCATGCCGATTGATCCTACGGCCAATCCGGTCCTGAAGTTGGCCCCGATCTTTGACGATCTGAACCGGTATGAGTTGCAGATCACCGATTTGGCGCCGGGCAGTTATGAGTTGAGCATTGACGGCGAATCGGTGGGTAAAGTGACGGCGGAACAGCTTGGGAAGGGATGGAATCTGGCTGCGTCGGCTGGGCCGATAACCAGGCAAAGCCAGGAGTTGTTGAAACTGGTGTTCCAGAAGAACAATCTCTATTTCAATCGGTGGCGAAATGTTCAGCTCTACTCGTTTCCGGCCTGGGCTCAATCGCCGGATAATGAAACTCGGCGCACAGCAGAGCTGGCCCGACTGGATCAAAAGATTGTCGAGAATGAGGCGGAGATCGAAAAGCTTCGGAAGCCCCAAGCACATCAGTTTGAATTGAAGCCGGTCGCTCAGTGAAAGCTTCGTTTGGTTGGGTTAGCAAAGTAACAATGATCCAGCCGGGTTTGAGAACCCGCGTTTGCCAGCTTGCGCCTGGTCGGGGTGGAGTGCTGTCTTGCTGCGGCGCGTTGGAATTATTCTGACAATCGCCGGATACGGAATTCGGTGAGGCGGGCCCAATGTTCAGCATCTGCCGGTCCCTGATAACACTGCAGGCTCACCTTGGGGAGGCCGTGGGTTGGCAAGTCGCACTCGCCGGCCGTTTGCCACACCTCCGAAGCGGGGGTGCGAAACTGACCGTGAATCCGGTGGCCGGATACCAAGAAACGGACACGCACGGCGAAGGCATTCAATGGAATGATGGCGATGGTTCGCGTTTTGTCGGCTTCCTCGCGGCCCATGACGAGGCTGAGTTTGCCGTCCACCAGTTCCTGACCCAGTTTCACCATGTGGCTGTCATCGTAATACCAAACCAGATCCACCTGTTCGAACTGCGCGGTCGGTTGGTTCGTCAAGCCTACTGAAATCTCGAGCTTGCCTTGCACCGGCACAGTCACGGTTCGGAGCAGCACATTCTTCGCGTTGTTGGCCGACCCCCACATATTGCCCGGTTGGATCCTTACTTCGAGTCCGTGCGGCGTCACCCGCCAACCTTTCCGGTCTTCGCGCAACCACGACCAGCCTTCACCCAGGTGGCCTATGAACTCATCTTGAAACACGACCTCATCGGCGTGGCAGACGCTGGCAACAAGCAGTGCCAGGGTCAGAGTAAGTCGGGTGCATGTCCGCATAGCAATGGGTTGCCGGAGCAATTCACTTGGCCACGACGCTCGTGGTTGCTCGATTGTGTTCATTGGTCAACTTTGCGGTTGGCTGATTTCAGCGTCAAGTTCCGAACGCGGCTGCTGTGGGCGGGTGGGAGAAGCGCGGGGATTGCCGCCCCGCTTCAAGGCATCAGCCGGGCGCGGTTTTGTTCGCTGATTTGAGAATTAAGCGTCCAGTAGTCGTACAGGATGCCGAGACCGAGAAAACCGACCGTTACGAGGTAAAGGAGACCGGTGATCCACTTGCCCAGGTAAAACCGGTGGAGGCCGAAAATGCCCAAAAAGGTCAGCAGCAGCCACGCAATCGAATAGTTGATGGGGCCGGCAGCAAATCGCCGGTCCGCCGCCCGGTCCATCGCCGGGATCAAGAACAGATCAACGATCCACCCGATGAGCAACAAGCCGCAGGTGAAAAACCAAATCGTGCCGGTCACCGGTTTGCCGTAATAGAATCGGTGCGCGCCGGTGAAGCCAAAAAGCCAAAGCAGATATCCCATCAGCTTGCTGTGGGTGTCGGGTGCTTGATTCATGATGTATCAGACTCTACCGCGCTCATTCCTCGAGGGCGATCACAATTTCCGGTGGGAGGTATGCCGGTTGCCCTTCCAGGTGGTGACTCGGGTTGCAAGGTCGAGCTGAAACGATGAAATTCGCGCCGGGGTCTTGCTCCAAGTTGACCAAAACAGAAGGCCATCCAACCGGAAGGTTGGATGGCCGTTGTGGATTTTATGAAGGTTCAACTATTTCTGTCGGCGATGAATTGCCAATAGTGCCGCAGCTCCCAAACCAGCCAAGGCGATGGTGGACGGTTCAGGGACCGCGGTAATCTGGACAAATCCTTTGCTGGCAACGTCAGTCACCCAAACATTGGGGCCAACGGTCTCGAATCCATATTGGACGTGGCGCCCGGCGGCAGGGTCCGTTGCGAGATTGAGGCTAAAAACAGCATTTACGATCGGTATGGTCGAACTGGTAAACGACGAATAATCGGGGGCGAAATCCTTGATAAAGGCGGGCATCTGTTTCGGCGTCAAGCTTTGAGCATTACCAACCACAGCCGGGAAATGGTCGCCTTTGGCATTCGGCGACTTACCCGGCGGATTCCTCACGAACCCACTGAATGGCGTGGAGCATGACCTCGGTGGAAGATTTTAATTGCAGCTTGTCTTTGATACGATTGCGGAAGGAGTTCACCGTCGGAATTGTCACGCCCAGTTCCTCGCCAATCAGGCGGACGCCCTTGCCTTGACCGAGCAGGCGAAACACTTCCAACTCCCGGTCGCTCAGCATTTCGATCGGGGATTTCGGTTGATCGGGCTGGCCGCGCAGGAGGCGGTTGATGACGTTGTTCGACATTTTTTCGCTGAGATACATGTCCCCACCCAACACCTTTTGGATCGCGGCTTTGACCGTCTTGGCGGGTTCGTGCTTCATGACATAACCCATCGCGCCGGCGCGCAGAGCGCGCTCCGCGTAAAGCGATTCGTCATGCATGGAGACCACAAGTACCGGCAGTTCATCAAACTCGGCCTTGATATCCTTGATGAGATCCAGACCGCTGGCCCCGGCGAGCGAAATATCCACAAGCACCACATCGGGTTGGGAGGTGCGAATGCCAGCCAACGCCTCGGTGGCGTTGGGGGCGTCACCGCAAACAGTCATGGTGGACTCGCGTTCGATCAATTGGCGCAGGCCTTCGCGGAACATGGTGTGGTCGTCCACGATGAAGACGCGGCTCGCCGCGGCGGGCGTTGTTCCTGCGGACGGTTTTGCTGTGAGTGGTTTTTTTTCTTGGGCCATATGTTGGACAGTTTCAGACATGCTTACTTGTTATTGCGGGCGGATTCCCGCGCCGCCGGACTAAAGACGCAGGTGATCTGGGTGCCCTGACCGACCTGGCTCTGCAACTCCAACGTCGCGCCGATGACTTTGGCGCGATGGCGCATGATCCGAATGCCCATGCCGGTGCGGCTCTTGTTGGACAATTCAAAACCCGCCCCGTTGTCCTGCACGGTCAGTTTCATCCGGTCGCCTTCCGCGGTCAGCGTTACGATAACCCCCGTGGCTTTACCATGGTTGACCGCGTTCAACAAGGCTTCTTGCACGATGTAATACAAATGCAACTCCACCTCGCTGTCCACTTTGACCGGCGTGGCCTCGCAGACGAAACGGCAGGTGATGCGGTAGCGACTGCTGGCGCTGGCTGCGAGTTCCTCCAGTGCCAGGACCAGCCCGTGTTCCTCCAGGCGAACCGGGAACAGCCCGCGCGCGACGTTGCGTGCCTGGGCATTCGCCTCGTTCAGGAGGTTGCCGATGCGTTCCGCCTCCGCATATTCGGGGGCGCTCTTTTCCTGGAGCTGATCGCCGAGTATATCCACGAGGTAGGTAATCGCCGCGAGTTGCTGGCAAACGCCATCATGCAAGTCGTGCCCGATCCGGCGTTGTTCGCGGTTGCTGATTTCCAAAATCTCCCGTTCCAACCGCCGGCGTTCCGTGATGTCCCGCGCGATGCCTTCAAATTCGACCACATGCCCGGCCTGTTCGATCAGGCGGGAACTGATTTCCAGCTTGATCCGGTGGCCATTGGCGTTGAGGAAATCCCATTCCACCGTCGGCATTTCCACGCCGTTGACGACTTGGGCCAGCCATTGCGTGGCCGCACTGCGGTGTTCCTCGGCCATCAAGTCAATCAAGCTCTGTGCCAGGATGCTTTGCCGGCGGCGTTGCAGCAGCCGTTCCCCGGTATGATTGATGGAGGTGATTTTCCCGGACAAATCGTGCGTGAACACCATGTCGTTCGCGTTTTCGAACAGAGCCTCGTAACGCTCTTTCAACGCGGCCTCCATTTGCAGCCGGACGCGGATGATCTCCGTCTGCTGTTGAACGCGACGCCGTAACACCACCACCCAGACGAAGGCGGCGAGGGACACCACCCCGAGGGCACCGGCGATCCCGAGCACCTTGCTGAAGGTCCACCACGAAGGCGCTCGCAACAGTTCAACATCACCCGGCGAACGTAACAGCAAGCGAAACGATTTCGCCCGCCAGTTTTCCCCGGCCTGCCAGGTGCCGGGTTCAATCAGGCAAACGCCGGTTACGGCCACCTGACTGCCGTTCTCCAGGTGGGCGAATGCGTCCACCCCGGCCCGTTGTTCCAGGTAGGCGTGAAAGATGAAGTCGTTTTCGCTCAGCACGAGAAATTGTTCACCGCTGGCGCGTGCGCGATCGAGCAGTTTTGCCTCAATGCGCACCAGGCGACAATCATGGGTTCCCTTCAAGGCTTCATCATGATTCACGGGATCTGGGCGGGGGGCGACCCCCGGCTCGATTCTGCGATAGATCGCGTCCTGCAGTACCGGGGTGTAGTCGCCTTGGGCGGGGAACCCGAGCACTTCGATGCGGTCCCCGGCCGTGAGTGGGCCTTTTTCCTTGGTCTGCACATAGAGTCCTTGTTTCTCGTCCTGAAGATAAAGCACGGTGCCGGGGTGCTGATAAATCAACGTGCCAGTGACTTTGACCCGCTGCCCATAACTGCCCTGCGGCGTGAATTGCAGCAGGCTGCCAATCTCGCGAATCGGAATGTCAAAGGGATCGCGGGCGGCGGACGATTCAATCGTCAGATCTTCCGGGCGCGGCACCATCAGCCGGATGGCGAACAGCTGGCGCTGCCGGTTAAAGACCGTCGAACAAACCCCGCGCACCCGCGCGGTGCTGCCCACGAGTTCCTCGAATTTGGAGACGGGCAAACGTCTCGCGTAAACCGGCAACCGGCCGCCACCCGTGGCCAGTTCAATCAGGTGATGTTGCGAGGCTGCTTCAAACTGGACCGAGCGAATGATGCCCACTACCTCCACGAACTGGCTGTCCTCCTTGCCGCTGGTCAACTGATCAAACGTCACCGGCTTGGCGGACGGCAGCGGCGCCTCGCCGAGAATTCGCACGCGCTTCGGGACGACGATTGGTGCGTATTCGCCCGGGCTGGTACTTCCCTCCACCTCCACCAACTGCCCCGGTAACAGCCCCGGCGTGTTGGTGGATTCGCGCAGGTAGATGCCCGCGGATCCGTCATGAATGAACCGGGAGAAGAGCGTTTCATCAAAGAACGTCACCACGCCCCGCAGCTTCACGGGATCGTGCCGTTGCGCTTGCTCAACGGTCAAGTCGCGCACCTGGGCGGCGGTCTGCACGACCTCCGCCGCCCCCTCCGACTGCGTCACGAGCAACGCTCCACCGAACACAAGCCGGAGGAGCGCATGGTGGAATCGCGAGGATTTTATGTGGGATGATCGGAACATCGTCGTGCTTTTGTAGCACGGCGGTGCATCAAAGTAAAACCGTCGTGCTTTTGCGTTCGGTGAGCCGTTATCAACATCAAACCTGACAGCTGGGGGGGGGCGCTGCAACGCCCAGCCGCGCCTGCCGCACAGCCCTGGCGCTGCGTCTTCACTGCGGAGTACGGCAAGTGGCCAAAAAAACCTTGCCTGATTGTCCGATTTGAGTTGCCTTATTCGTCATATCTGTGGCAGAACGACAACATCACCCAGCAAGCGATAGGCAAAACATGAGCAAAGCAAAGAAGCCCACCCCCGCAAACATCGTTTGGTTTGAAATTCCGGCGGACCAGCCCGAACGGGCCAGGACGTTTTATGGCAAACTGTTTGGCTGGAAGATCAGTCCGTTTCCGGGGATGCCGGATTACCAGCACATCGACACTGGCGGTGCGGACGCTTCGCCCGATGGCGGGTTGATGAAGCGCATGCATCCGGGCCACACGATTACCACCTACATTCTCGTGCCATCCGTGTCCAAGCACATGGCGAAAGTTGAAAAGTTGGGCGGCACCATTTGTCGGGGAAAGACCGCCGTGCCGGGGATGGGTTATTTTGCCATCTGTCAGGACACGGAAAACAACACGTTCGCGATCTGGGAGCCGAATTCCAAATCGAAATAATTTGGGCCTACCCAGTGGTTTATTCTCCGCAAGCGGCACCGAAAAACACTCAACCTCAGACGCGCAATGGAAAGCTGACGCTGAGTACACCAGACAACATTGGCTAACTGATCGGCAGATCCGCTATGGCCCGGTCCGTGTCTTGGAGTTCATGTTTAAGGATAAGTGACTGGGGAGGTCGCATCGGTTCGGGGTCAGGTGAAGAGTTTTCGAACGGAATCAGGCAACGAAGGTGTTGCTCCGGCGCAGGAGCAAACCTGCCGTGCCACTTCGTTCGCCGCGAAGTTGATCGCATCCAGATCCATTTGGCGCAGCAGGCCCATCGCCAGGGCGGCTGTGAAAGCGTCGCCGGCGCCCACCGTGTCCGCCACCTGGACTGGCTGCGTCCCGCACTTGGACCAGCGCCCACCTTGGTAAAGCAAACTGCCCTGCGGCCCCAGGGTCAAGGCGACGAGCCGTAAATCGAATCGCTGGGCCAGCGCCGCCACCTGCATTTGCGAATTCCCCATCAATTCGAACAGGGTCGCCAGCACCGGCAGTTCGCCATCATTCAACTTGATTACGTTTGCCAGTTGCAGGGACGTTTCGATCACGCGCCGCGAATGGAAATGCTGGCGTAGGTTGATGTCGAAGATCCGCAGCGCAACTGGTGGCGACTGGCGCAACAATTGTTGGATCGTGCCGCGGGAAGGCTCCGCGCGCTGTGCCAGACTGCCAAAACAGAGAGCGTCGGCGGCGTGGGCGGCCGCCAGCGAGGCGTCGGTCAGTTGCAAATGATCCCATGCCACATCCTCGTGGATGGTGAAGTTGGGAACCCCTTCGCCCGTCAGTTCCACGGTAACGGTTCCGGTTGGGGCTGCCTCGTCCACTTGCACCAAGTCGGCTGGCAGACGCATTGCCGCCAGACGGCGTTGAATATCCTGGCCCAAGGCGTCGCGGCCCACCCGCGTGACCACCCCGGCCTGCGCGCCCAGCGCCCGCGCGTGATACACGAAGTTGGCCGGCGCGCCGCCAAGTTGGGGACCAGCGGGCAGCAAATCCCAAAGCACCTCTCCGATGCCGATGACTTTAAAGCTCATGTGCGTTAACCTCGTCTAGCCGTCCTGGTCATGGAGTTTCCCATGCTGATCTCAATTCATGAACTTCCAGCGCAGTGATTTTGGCATTGCCGCCTTTGGCTTGGACGCCGAGCGCAAGGTCGTCGGTTTTCGGTTGGAACGGCATCGGCATGTATGTCAGTCCGTCGCTAGCGAAGACTTCCAGCGTGGTGCGGTCGCAGAAGATCGTGAGGCGCTGCTTGCCGCCGCGCAGCGGAGCGGGTGCGCGCTGGCCGTTGACCACCAATGCCTGCTGCTTCGCATCATACACCACCGTGGCGCCGCGCACGGTGAACGCCACTTCACTGGCGGCACCCGGCTCGAACTCGGCCCGCAGTTCCACGAGTTCGGCCGTCACGCCTGCCAACTGGTTGCCGCTGTCGGGCTGAATTGTCGTCGCGTCGAAGCGGTGCGACCGGGCGCGCAAGGTGGCAAGTTCCGTCACCGGGTTCATGGTCAGGCGCGGGCCTTCCGGAGTGGTGGTCAGCCTCAACTCCAACGGCAGGGTCATGGACTGGTTGAAGGGCATCCCCTTCGTTTCGGTTTGGAACCAGCCAATCTGGATGCGGCGACGGTCCGCGGCCGGGAGGACGCTGAAGGTCTGCGCCGCGTAGAAGCCCTTTCCGCGATGACCGCGGAGTTTTCCGGTTTCCGGCGTGAACTTCGTGCCGTCGAAGGTGCCGACCCGGTATTCGCTGCTCGCGGCGGTGAGCACCCACAACTTCTTTCCCGTGGCGCCGTCAACCGGCAATTCGAAGAAATCGGGGCATTCGAAAAAGCCCTCCGTCTGGCTCATCACCGTCCAGGTTTTCAGGTTCGGCGAACTCAGGAAATGGATCGTGTGGACTTTATTCAACTCGACGTAGAGC
>JADLHS010000358.1 GCA_020848635.1 Limisphaerales bacterium | reverse complement strand
CGCGTCCCATTTTGATGGGCGGCTGAGGCGGCCGCGACTGGAAAATTGGACTGGCCTGAGCGCCCGGGGAAGAGCTGCCGCCAGATCAAGTCCACCCCTGGCACATCCATTTGCCGCAATTGACGCAGCAAGTGGCCAAAGCCGTATTTCACCGCGCCAAACGTTTCGTCCTCTCCCCCCAGATGCCCGCCGGAAGCCAGACCTTGCCGCCGGCCCCAGCGTTTCAAAGGCGCAAAGTAGGCCTCTGCGAATCGCTGGGTGATCACGTCGTACAAACCCACGCGCGCCCGTGCAACCTCCATCGGAATATTCTGGTCTGGTTCGACAAAGAATCGCGGGAGATCGGCGAGAAAGTTCCGTCCGCATTGCGCTGCATAAGTTTGTTCCATTCCCGGGAACCACGGAATGCTCGTGGGTGGTTGCGGCATCGCTGCGTTCGGCTCATCGGTAAACGTAAACTTCACCGCGTGGCCGAAGTGCCTGCGCAGCGCGGTTGCATAACGATCGTGCGTAACTTCGATGAAGCGTGCGGTTGCGTCAGGATTGAGCAAGTCCACGCCGCCGCCCGGTCCAATTCGGTAGAGGCAGGCCTTATCGTTGGGCATTGTGGGTGACCATTCCTCTCCCGGTCGAAAGACCATTGGCGTCGGCTCCTCGACCACGAGTCCAAGCGCATCGGCAGGAACGTAAAACGGTTTGTCCGCCGAAATGCGCTCGTGGGTAATCGCGCGGCGCGTCAATTCTGGATGGCCCGCCACCACGTTGCCCAGCGCCTGACCCGAAGGCCATCCTCCTTCGTCGTACAGCCACCACATCATCCCCAGCCGCGCAGCTTCCTCGACCGCCTCGCGGACGCGTTCGAAGTATTCGGGGGTCAGGTAGTTCGGGGCCAGGCTGTTGTTGGTGGAGTCGGGGCGGAAGGCCCGTGGCATGGGCAGCATGCATACACTTCGCGCATCGTGCGCGGCCATGTCCGCCAACTGCGAGCGCAACTGCGCCGAATCCAATGGCGCATTCCAAAGCCAGAAGTAGGCCGGCCAGAGTAACGTCTCCGGTTCTTGGAAAGCTCGCGCGTTGAATTGATGAACCAATCCAACCGTGGCTGCGGCGTGCGCCGTTTGTTCTTCAACGGGCCGCCGGCTATTTGAATTTGGAATGCCCATCAGAGGCTGGGTGCCAAGCACCAAGCCGAGTCCGCCCACGGTCTTGAGAAATTCACGTCGGGTGCTGTAATTCATCATGGGCATAATGACATTCCTGGCGGGCTGGTGTTGATGCGATGCCGATCCAGGTTTCCCTACGCCGTGTCGTTTCCATCGTGCGCGGGAGATTTCGCGACTTGTGTTCGGTTGCCGCAGCCGGCCTTCGTGTGGGTTAGTAGCCCTGAACGCTACGGTTTGCAATCTCAGTTTGCTTGGCTTTGGAATCAGCTGATGGCGGGCCGACCCCTACAACACCGAAAACCCCGACGGCGCGATTACCTTTCGCCGTGGACAACGAGCCACCGAACCGGGCTTGTGGATCACGGAAAGGCGTGTCGCGATTGGTTCAAGGGGAGTTCCAATAGGTCATCTGGCGCAGATCTGAACCAATGATGCCGCACCGTGCTGGCCGCCGGGGGACGACGCATCGCGACGCGTCCTGCATTGAAATGTTCGCCCGGGTCAACTGAGTGGTCGCTCGCACTGAGGGTGCAAAAGTCCGACGACCAGGACCCGTACGGGTCAGGCTGGGTAGGTTTCATTGCAAACCGGCTGCCAGCGCTGAACGAGATCGCGTTCCTCCGTGTAGCGAGCGCTCGGCCCCGCATTGCAATAGTGGGCATGCAGATGCGTCGCGCCGTTCGCCATGGCCTCGGTCAGCGTTACGTGACCTTCGAGGCGCTGATGCAAATCCCGCGTTTGCGCAATGTAGATCGGCGACCAATCACCTGCGGTCAGCTCTTTGGCATAAATGTAAATGCCAGGTAGCGGCTTGAAACCCGTGCCGAGGGCATGGATCTCGTAATGATACTCACTGCCGGACTGCCCGGGCCAATCGTAGAACGAGGCCGACCTGCGATCCGGTTGCGGGTGAGGATGGAACAAGTGCTGGAGAAAATTCACTGTAATAGAACCAGAACACGGCAGCTGCCCTTTGTCAAACGGACGCATCGGGACCAGGTAAGTATCGGTTGGGGAGGGAGTGCAGGATTCGGGCAGCAGCATCTGATGATCGGCCCATTTATTTTTGGGTAGCCGAAGCGAGTAGGCCACCGCCCGAATCCCGTCTACTTTGCTAATCGGCGAAAGCCCATGGGGACTTAAGCCTGTCTGCGCCCATGGAAACCGATCGTCGGCAACCCCGCGTAGGGCGTCGCGTGGTCGCTTGCCTCCGGGATGTTCAATTTAGCCAGGACTTGCCGCACCGCTGAGCGCACCCAGGCGCAGTTGTCGTCGAGCGACGCTTCGAGTCGCACGGCTGCTTGTTGGGCCGCTTTGGAACATGGCCAGTGGTCATCAATGTGTTCGAGCGCGTTTTCGGCGGCTGCACGAACGGTTCGTTCCTCGTCAATAAGCACCAGAACCAGGGCTTCGATCGCCCGCTCGTCGCCGAGGTTGCCGAGCGCTACGGCCGAGGCCCGGCGAACATCGCTGTCCGGATCGCGCAGCAGGGGCAACAGAACTTCTACCGCTTGGGGATCCCGCATTTTGCCCAGGAACTGGACAGCGGTGATCCGGACATCGAAATGTCGGTCTGCGAGCAACTCGATGAAGTAGCGGACATACGCGGGATCTTCCCACTTCGCGAGCACATCAGCTGCGGCGTGGCGAACCAGCGGCTCCTGGTCACGAAAGGTGTTTACAAGCATCCTGCCGATTTCGGCGCTGGGATGGTTGGCCAAGGCATAAATGGCACTCACCCGGACGCTCGGATCCGGATCCTGGGCGGCGGTCAGGAGTGGCCGAATTCTCCGTGGATCGTCAACCCCCTCCAGAGCCTCCGCAGCAGCCCGGCGCTGAAAGCTGGTGTCATTCTTCAATTCGGCCAGAAGCGGCATCAATGCGGATTCCCCTGAACCCCACGCTGCGGCCTTGGTGTGGCCGAGTGCGATCTCAAACACCGCTAGTTCCTCCGGCGTTGCCGGGCGCCAGCCCAGATGCTTGAGGTTCATGGCCGCGGCGATGCGGACGGATGCGGCCGGATCTCGGAGCATTGGGCGAAGCGTATTGACGGCCCGGGCATCGGCAAAGCGTCCCAAGGCTTGCACGACCGCTTCGCGCACCGGTTCGTTCGAGTCCTGCAATGCGGCAATCAGCGGCTGCATCGAGCGCGCTTCCTGTAGCTGGCCCAATACCCGGGCCGCGGCGCAACGGACATGGGCGTCGTCGTCCTCGAGACTGCCGACGAGCAAGTCAACGGTGTTCGGATTGCTGGAGTCCGCCAGGCTCTCAATTGCCCTGCAACGAGCCTGCGGATCCTTTGATTTTAGCCGGAAGTTATTCCACCAAATCATAAACTCAGTCTTTGTGTTTCTGGTAGTCGTCCCAGTCTGGAAAGCGATGTCCCTCCCGCGGAAGCTCATGCGGCGCGGCGGCGCCCGTGCGAGGTTTCCAAGGCTTCCCATCTTTTCCGTTCCTCGACTCTTTCGGAGCAAGGAAGTGGAAATGAGCCACAAGCGTGCCAACGGCAGTCTGGTTTTCTGCGTGAGACACGTAAGCGCAGAGCTTTTCGGTTCGCGATGGATTATCCCGGGCATCCCCACGGGAATGAAGGCGGTTGCGGGAACGATGGGGTTGGTTTGCAACGGTGGTGCGGCCCGGACTCCTTGGACGAATGCGTGCGGAGCGCCAGGCTTCGAGTTAGTAGCTTGGACGATCGGGAACGGTTGCTTTCGGTTCATCTGGTCTGGGAGCATTTCCCGCTAACTAAGTTGCGTCTGAGCTAGCGCTGAAGCCTTGTCCTTTCCGGCAGGAGGCTGTAAACGTACGATCATTTGAACGAGCGAACGAAAGGAAAACCATGCTGATTGTTCAAGTGCAGGTGCGGGTGAAACCGGAATGGATCGAGGCCTTCAAGGCGGCAACGCTGGAAAACGCCCGGGAAAGTATCCGCGAACCCGGCATCGCACGGTTTGATGTGCTGCAGGAGACGGATAACCCGACGCGCTTTGTGTTGGGGGAGGCGTATCGCACGACGGATGCGCCCGCCAAACACAAGGAAACGGCGCACTATGCAAAATGGCGCGATACCGTGGCGCCAATGATGGCCGAGCCGCGCGCCAGTTTGAAATTCAGCTGTGTTTTTCCGGGTGCCGCGGAATGGTAACGCGAACAAAAAACGATGGAGCATCGAGGACTTCAGCGTGCGTGCGAAATCATGCGTTGGAGGGAGAACAGCGTGTCATCCAATTGACTTGTGATGGTTCGATTTGAATTTGCCACAGCAACACGGATTGTGTTTGGCGCCGGCACGCTGAAGGAAATTGGCTCTTTGGCGCGCGGGTTCGGCCAGCACCCCTTGGTGGTCACCGGACGAGCCCCCCGGTGGCGGGAGATTCTCAGTGGGTTGCTTAAACGCGAGCCGGGAATTTTCTCGGGCACGACGTTTTCCGTGCCGGGTGAACCGACTCTCACAACGGTAGGGCAGGGGGTTAATGTGGCGAAGCTGGCTGGCTGCGACTCGGTGATCGCCATCGGCGGGGGTAGTACGATTGATGCCGGCAAAGCCATCGCAGCCATGCTCACGAATGCGGGTGAGTTGCTGGATTACGTGGAGGTAGTTGGACGGGGGCGAACGTTGACGCATCCGCCCGCCCCGTTTGTTGCGATTTCCACCACCGCCGGGACCGGCGCCGAGGTGACACGCAACGCGGTTCTTTCGGTGCCTGAACAACGCGTCAAAGTCAGCTTGCGCAGCCCACTCATGCTGCCGCGGTTGGCGGTGGTGGATCCTGAGTTGACGTATGACTTGCCGACAGCTCTAACGGCAAGCACGGGTTTGGACGCGCTGACACAATTGATCGAGCCTTACGTCTCCTGCCGCGCGAATCCGATGATGGATGCCATCTGTCTGGAGGGAATTCAACGCGTGGCGAGGTCACTGCGGCGTGCGTGGCTGGCTGGCCACGACAAAGCGGCGCGGGAGGACATGGCGCTGGCGAGTTTGTTTGGCGGGTTGGCGCTCGCGAATGCGGGCTTGGGAGCCGTTCACGGATTTGCCGCACCTATCGGCGGCATGTTCCCGGCAGCGCACGGAGCGGTGTGCGCGGCGCTGTTACCGCACGTCATGGCCGCGAATATCCGCGCCTTACGGGATAGAGCGTTGGACGACACCGCGGTGCGCCGTTATGGGGAAATGGGGCGATTGCTGACGGGAAGACCCGCTGCGGGAGCAGACGATGGAGTCCAATGGGTCGGGGAACTGGTTGCCGAGTTGGGGATTCCAAGGCTGGCCGCTTACGGTATCGCAACGAGGCACATTAACGAGTTGGTGGCAATGGCCTCAAACGCAAGCAGCATGAAAGGGAATCCCATTGTGCTGACCACCGAAGAGTTGATCGAGGTGCTACATGCGGCAATTTGAGGTTGTCGGACCGGTTTCGAGTTTCTGTCAAGGCAGCGGTTGCCGGACTCGTCACCCTGGTATGGGAGGGCTTCACAAGCCGGCAGGAGGCGACTTTGGCAACAGTGACAATCATTTCCCGGGATTGCTGCACACTCAATCTGAGGGCGATGGCAAATAGTCGCCCTTTTCCCAAATTGAGGTGGGTACGGCGGGTGTATTCTGCCGCAGGAACTGGTGGCTTAAGTTGAGGCATAATAACGTTGTCATTCGAGGCACTAGCCACGGGTCTAGGCCTGGGCGGGATGAGGGTTTTGACGACATGGCTGTGGGTATAATAAAGTCACCCGCAAGCCACCGGCAGACCTAAAGGCGGGTGCATGCTGGGAATGGAACATGCTAATTTGGGCCAGCATGACATTTGAACTGTTGAGCTTGGTTGATGGCCGGATCTACCACATTAACCCAAAGGAGTTCGGCAAGCTCCTGCATATGGCCCGCCAAAATGGATGGCAGCCCGAGCGTGTGCCGAATGAATGGCCCTCGGATTCCTGGGAGACGGAGATTATCATCCCGCATCTGGGACCGTATATGCCGGGCCGGGTTTCCCGCGCTGATGCCGAAGGATTGAGAATTGCACTCACCCGGGCCTTGGCCACCGGCGATGTGGCGGCAGAAGGGACCGTCCAACTTGCGTCGGCGACCTTGCTCCAAGTCGCGCGGGCAGGAGCGTTCCGGGTGTGCCTAAGCAACTCCGAATCCCGGGAATCGCTGGCGTTCTTCGGTGCCGTTCCGGCCTGAGTCGCCGATCGAGGTTGGTCTTTGCATCGCTGCATTCCACGCGACCTTAGCAGGCCGGGGGGCTGCTCTGCACTGCTCGACCGGGGGGACGCAGGCCTATTTATGAAGTGCAAGCTGGCGCAAGGAGGCGATGAAGGGCTGACCGTTTGCCGGCAAGTCATCTCAGCAAGTGAGACGAAGTGGCCGCGCGTTGTTAACCCTTTAAGCAAATCATGCGGCAAGTGCCGAGGAATTTCCTTAACCGCAAATAATCGAGGCTGGAGTTTGATCCGCTCCTCCGTGCGGGTGCTCGGGCTAACCGTTGGATTTCCGCTTTTGGGAGGAGTGGAGGCCAGCTTGCAAAACGAGATACGCCCACCCAATTCCAAGCAGATAATCCCACCACGGCAGGTTGATTCACGCGGAAGACCCTACAAGCCACCGGACTCGTTTCCTGAAGCGCCACCGGTTGCCCTCTCCAGTTCGATGCACACTGCCTTGGATACGCTGTAGTAGAATCTTGGTGGGGAAGAATGAGCGGGTTGCCAGGTGGAGTATTGGTGGCCCGGCTGATCGGTCAGGCTTGCCGGAAGGGTTTCACCTTGAATCCGCAATTGTCGCTGATAATTTTCTGAAAGGCGGTGTTCTTTGGAAACCTGCTCCCAAATCGAATGCAATGCCCATGAAAAAACTGCTGGCTTGGATGCTGATGACGATTGCGGCTGTGGCGGATGAGAAATCCAACGCGCCAACCCCGGTGGGGATAACGACCAATTATGTGAAGGCACACTGGTCGTTCCGCCGCGTGGATGGAAAGCTCTACAACATCGAAAAGAGTGTGCTTTGGAGTGACATCAAGGGCACATGTATCCGGATGCTGACCAACGGGATCTTGGTTCGAACCGTCGTCGAAAAGAGAGAAATTCTGAGGATCCCCGCGTCAGACGCGGGGCCAAGTATCAGTAACATACTTCTGGGCGGGCGGACACCGGCCCCTAGCGTGCAAACGCGAAAGTGGGAGGAGGATGGGCCGGAGATTTTCCTTGTGAACTACGACGGCCCTGAGCTGACGACTGGAAGGATGATTCGCGTTAAGGCGCTCAGAAACGGCACGTATGCAAACGAAGGCGATCTGATCGAAAAGTGGGACTGCGGAACGCCCAACATGGTGGCGGTTATTGTAACAAACCAACCCGCATTAATATCGAACACTAACCGCCCATCTACCAAGCAGACGCCGACCAAATAAACCAGGCCTCTGGGTGCATGACGCGGCGGGTTGGGGGGATACACTGCCGTTGAACTGCGCCGCTGAATCCGCGACGTCGAGCTGCTGGGGAAAGTGTTCCTGTGGCAGGTCGCGCTGGGGTTGCGGAGGGCTCATTCGGCCCCGGCAAAATCCGTGTGGGGCACGACTCTCGGGAAACTCACCCCGTTAGAAAACCCCAGAATCCGCAGAAGACGATGCGCCGACTTCTCGCGGAGCGGTTTAGTT
>JADLHS010000357.1 GCA_020848635.1 Limisphaerales bacterium | reverse complement strand
TATTTTGTGGGCAAAGGGGTGTTGTTTTCGGAGATCCAGGAACTCCAGGCGGATGTCACAAAAACCGCGCTCCTGCTGCCGCCGCGTTACCGTGGCCATGAGGAGGAACTGGTCCGCATCTATGGGTTGGCCGGCGTGTCGGACATCGGTTTGCGCGCGGCGATGAACTGGATCAAGGAAGCGTGCGGGGTCAAGGCCGAGCCGGCGGCGACTTGAGGGAAGCGATGCAACGCGGCACGAATCCGTCACCGCAAGGTCGCACTGGCCTGCGCTATGGTACCAGGTTGCCATTTTCATGAACCCCAACCCCGCCTTCATCTCCTTCAAAAACATCACCAAACGCTTTCCAGGGGTGTTGGCGTTGGACGATGTGAGCTTTGACATCGCACGTGGCAGTTGCCACGCGCTCATGGGCGAGAACGGCGCGGGCAAAAGCACGCTCGGTAAAATCCTCGCTGGCGTCTATGTCGCGGACGGGGGCGGAATTCACCTGGACGGCAAACCGGTCCACGCGGCGAATCCGCTGGCGGCCCGCAAGCTGGGCATTGCGATGGTGCATCAGGAACTCGCGTTTTGTCCCGACCTTACCGTGGCGGAGAATCTTTGCCTCGGCCAATTGCCCGCCACCGCCGGCTGGCTCGACCGCCGCCGCCTGCGCGAGCAAGCTCGCGCCATGCTCGCCGAAATCGAATCGGACATTGCTGTGGATACGCCCATCGGCGAGTTGTCCACCGCGCAGGAGCAGATGGTGCAGATCGCCGGGGCGGTCGGCACCGGGGCGCAGATCATCGTCATGGATGAGCCGACCAGCTCGCTGTCCGTGCGCGAAAGCGAGGCGCTTTTTGAACTACTCGCCAAACTGAAGCAGCGCGGCCTCACTATCATCTATGTCTCGCATCGGTTGGAGGAAATTTTCCAACTGTGCGACACCATCAGCGTCCTACGGGACGGCAAGCACGTCGCCACCGAGAAAATTTCCACCACCAACCGCGAGCGCATCATCCAGCAAATGGTCGGGCGGGAAGTAAACCAATACTCGTCGAAGCATCTCGCGCAGCAGCCCGGCGTGGAAGTGCTGCGGGTGGAAGATCTCGCCTCCCCGGGCAAGTTCAGCCGCGTCAGCTTCACTTTGCGCCGGGGGGAGATTCTGGGATTTGCCGGCCTGGTGGGGGCGGGCCGCAGCGAAGTGGCGCAGGCGATCTTCGGCGCGGACCCCAAAGCGACGGGCCGCGTTTTCGTTCACGGGAAAGAACTGGCCCTCGGCTCGGTGACGAAATCGCTCGCGGCGGGCATCGGCTTTCTCCCGGAAGACCGCAAGCGCATGGGACTGGTGCTTTCGATGAACTGCCGCGAGAACACCTCGCTCGCCATTCTGCCGCGCCTGAGCCTAGGTGGCTTCGTGAAACGCGGAGTGGAACGCGCCCTGGCGCAGCGTTATTCCGACCAACTGCGCGTCAAAACGCCGTCCATCGAGGCGACCATTTCGGGTTTGAGCGGCGGCAACCAGCAGAAGATTGCGCTGGCCAAGTGGCTGGCGCGGGAATGTGACATCCTGATCGTGGACGAACCGACGCGCGGTGTGGATGTGGGCGCGAAGGCGGAAATCCATGCGTTGCTTGACGAACTCGCCTGCCAGGGCCTCGCCTTGCTGGTCATCTCTTCCGAACTGCCCGAAGTGATGAATCTGAGCCGCCGCATCCTGGTGCTGAGAGCCGGCCACGTTGCGGGTGAACTCGCGCGGGAAGAATTTTCCCAACCGAACCTGATGCGGCTCATGGCCGGGGTGGAAGCGCAGGCGGCGTAAGGGAAGGCAAAGGTCTGGGCGGGATTGCCGCTTTGCGTTGTGAGCGAGCGATTGGAATAGCCATTCGACCTGGTGAGATCTTGAATCCTTGCATTCAACGAAAACCGCCTTTTTGATTCTTGGTTCCATTATCTCCGTATTCCCGACCTGTAAACTGTTATGACTTTCCCGCCTCAGAGTGGCTGGTTTTGACCCGCAACTTCGTGGCCGGTTCTCACCCGCAAAATGACAGTTCAGGGGAACAAAGCGTGAGCCCGGGCGGCTAATGGAAGCTTTCCCCAGCCTGCAGCCTCCCGCTGTTGCGCCCTTCAAAAAATCATGAACCCCCGTGATCGGTTTGACGGTGAAAGAGCACACTGATGGGTGGGTGGCGTCCGTGAGATGATCGGGCTCAACCAAAAAAAACCCAAAATAAACCCGTTAGGTTCGCCGCCCGCCGCCGTAGTACTGAGAAGAAGCCCCCATCTGGGCTGAAGCCAGCGTGGGGGACAACCGAAACGACCTATGAAAACGAACAGCCAAACGCCCGCTTCATTTCCAAGCCAAGTTCAACTCGCTAATGCTGCAATGCGGGACGATAAGTGCAATTGGAGCAGCCTCCACGAGCCGCCGACATGCTTCTTTCGGCTGACGACCCGTGTGCCAAGCCCCCGCTGGAATCGGGGGTAACAACCAACCATCAACCTTTGGAAATATGAAAAAAACGCTTTGTCTTACCGTCGCCGCCATTGGGTTGGCCACCTTCAAAGTCTCCGCTGCCACGCTTTACGTGTCCTTGGAGAGTCCAAACCCAGTGCCGCCATTTACGAACTGGGCAACCGCCGCCACGAACATTCAACACGCTGTAGATGCGGCTAGAGCGGGCGACACGGTGCTCGTCACGAATGGTATTTATTCGGTGGGGGGCAGGGGGGTCGGGGCGTATCCGGAATACAATCCATGCCGTGTCGCTGTGACGAACGCCATCCGACTGGAGAGTGTCAACGGGCCGGTGGTGACGACAATAGTGGGAAGCACTGTTTTGACAAACGAGTTTGGAGAGGAAGTGGGGATAGACGGACGCAGATGCGTGTATTTGGGTGCTAACGCCGTGTTGAGCGGGTTTACCCTGACAAATGGCATTGTGGTGGGGTGGCAAGGAGGTGCTGGAGTGTTCTGTGAACCAAGTGGCGTTGTGACAAATTGCACACTGAGCGGGAATGAGGCTTGGGGCAAGGCTGGCGGCGAAGGAGGCGGGGCTTATGGTGGCAACCTCTACAACGGCACGTTGACGGGCAATGTGGCGGATATGGGCGTGGAGGGTATTGAAGGACGGGGGAGTGCGGCTTTTGGCAGCACACTCTACAACGGAGATGTTCCGCTGCCCCCTTTTGTGACTCGTAAGCCAGCAGGTGGTTGACTCCCGAATCGGTTCTGCGGTCACCGCGCCAAGTTACCTGCTGAGCAACTTTGGGGTGGTGAATAACTTTTGGGATTTTCCCGTTGCCAACCCAAGGTCGCGGGTTAAATTCCGCTTGGTTCCTCATCCTTTTTCATAGGCAGGGAATCGTTGTGAAAAGGGTGACCCTTGAGCTCGGGTCGCCCTTTTGAGTTTACCCCTCAAACCCGCCAGCGCTGCACCCACCGGTGGAGAAGCATTTGGCTCGCCCCAGCACGTCCCCCCACCGCGTCCGGACGAGTCCGATTTGATGACCGCTTCGGATGATCCACGACCTTCCGCCGTGCGGGCCGGCTAAAAAGCAAAACCGCGCCCGCAGGATTTGCCGGCGCGGTTGCAGAGGTCGTCCGCGTTTATTTCTTGTCGTCCGCCGGGGCGGGGCGGGTTGGCGGCTTCAACTCGGCGGCAGCTTTGATTTTTGGATCAAGGATTTCGAGGTTCGCCTCCTTCAGGAGCTTCTCGAAATAGTCGGGCAGCAGTTTTTGCATCTCCTGTTGCTTGAGGCCTTCCTTCAGGTCGTCCGCGATTTTGGCCAATTCAATCTTCTGGGCCGCAATTTTTTCGCTCAACTTGATGATATGATAGCCGAATTGGGTGGCGATGACCTCGCTGATCTGATTGGTATTCAGGGAAAAGGCCGCCGCTTCAAACTCCGGCACCATCTGACCGCGGGGGAAGGTATATTCCCCGCCTTTGTCCTTGGAGCCGGGGTCGTCGGAGTATTCCTTGGCCAGTTTGGCGAAATCCTCGCCAGCTTGGGCGCGCTTTAGCAAGTCATCCGCAAGTTTCCGCTTGGCCTTCTTCTGCTCCTCCGTGAGTTCCGAGTTCGTGGCCGGGTCGCGGGTGCCGATCAAGATGTGGCTGGCGCGCACCTGTTCCGGTTGCTCGAAGCGCGCGGGATGCTCATCGTAATATTTTTTAACGTCCGCATCACTCAGGCTCACCTTGAGTTCGCGCTCCAAGACAGCGGCGACGATGGCTTTGTCTAGGATCTGCTGTTCCCATTGTGCCCGCGTGATGGCCTGGACGCGCAGTTGCGAGGCCAGCTTTTGCTCGAACTCATCATCCGTCAGCTTGTTGTCGGTCTTGAGCCGCTTAAGCATCTTTTCGAATTGTTCCCGGCCCTTTTGCTTGTCGGCCTCGGTGGCTTTGAACAGCGTCAACTGCACGCCCACCATTTCGCTGAGCACCTGGGATTCGAGGAGCGCCGTCTGGTCCGCGCTGAGGTTTTGCCCGCGCGTCGTGTAGTTCGCTTTGATGGGGACCAGCGACTTGTCGAGCTCGCTGCGTTTGATCTCCACGCCTTTGGCCCGGGCGACGACCGGGTCGCCCAGGAGTTCGGCGAGTTTGCTGGCGGAACTGGCGTTGGTGGTTCCGGCATTGGCCGCGAGCGCGGCGGGCGCGTAGAGGCTTGCGGCCGCGAGCGCGGTGGCGAACAGAGTAGTGCTACGATTCATCATGTTTGAGTTTGGTTTGATTAGAGTTTCACGACTTTGACATTGCGAATGCAGTCATCCTGCTGCAATTCCGCCAGCACGGCGGCCGGCGGTTCGCTGTCGAGATTCAAAACGGTGAACGCGTCGCCGTCCGCCGTGTCACGGCTCAGGCTCATGCTGGCGATGTTCACATTATGTTTGCCGAGCAACGTCCCGAGATGCCCGACGATGCCGGGCCGGTCCTTATTCGTCAGCAACAGCATCGTCCCGCTGATGGGAATCTCCACCGGCGTGCTATAGAGCCGCACAATGCGCGGATTGTTGGGCGAACCAAAGAAGGTGCCGCCGGCGGAAATGACCTTCTCGCTGCCATTGAATGCCTGGACGTGCAGCCATTCGTTGAACGTGACCGGCTCGCTCGAACGCTTTTCCTCGACCGTCAGGCCGAGCGTGGCTGCGATGCTGCGGACATTGACATTGTTCAAATCCTTGACGGAAGCGCGCGAAAGAAAGCCCAGCACGACGGCGCGTGTCACCGGATCAATATTCGGCAACTCCTGCGCCTTGCCGCCGTAGGTGACATGCAAGCGGTCCACTTGCGGCGGGGCAAGTTGCGCGAGCAATTTGCCGATCTTCTCGCCCAGGATCAGGTAGGGTTTGACCTGCTCATAGGTCTTGGCGTCGAGGTACGGCAGGTTGACCGCGTTGCGCACTTCGCCGGTCAGCAGATAACCCGTGATGACTTCGGCGACTTCAATGCCGCACTTTTCCTGTGCTTCCTCGGTGCTGGCGCCGAGATGCGGCGTGAGCGTGATACCGGGATGCTTGCGGAACGGATGGTCCGCCGCGAGGGGTTCGACAATGAAGACGTCCAGCCCGGCGCCGGCGACTTTGCCCGAATCCAGCGCCGCGATCAGGTCGTTCTCCACGATGATTTCGCCCCGCGCGCAATTCACGATCCGCACGCCGGGCTTCATCTTGGCGAAGGCGGCGGTGTTCAACATGCCGCGCGTTTGCTCCGTCACCGGCATGTGGACGGTGATGAAATCCGCCTCGCGATAAACCGCATCGAGATCGGCGGCCAGTTCCACGCCGAGCGCCTTTGCCCGGGCCTCGGTGAGAAACGGATCGTAGCCCACCACCTTCATGCCGAAGGCGAGGGCCCGCCGGGCGACTTCCGTCCCGATCCGGCCCATGCCGAGCACGCCCAGCGTTTTGCCCGCGAGTTCGACCCCTTGAAATTGCTTTCGATCCCACTTGCCGGCCGCCATGGAGCCGTGGGCCTGCGGTACTTTGCGCGCAAGGCCGAGAATCATGGTGAAGGAAAGTTCCGCCGTGGAAATCGTGTTGCCGCCGGGGGTGTTCATCACCACCACGCCGCGCTGCGTGGCGGCTTCCACATCCACATTGTCAATGCCCACGCCAGCCCGGCCTACCACCCGCAGCAGCGGCGCCGCCTCGATGACCTTGCGCGTCACTTTCGTTTCGGAGCGCACCACCATCGCCACCACGTCGGCCACGAGCGGCAACAGTTCGGCCTCGCTCAGGCGCTTGGGCAACACGACAACCTGAAACTCAGGCCGCTGTTGGAGCAGGGCGATTCCCTTGGGCGAAATCGGGTCACAAACCAGTATTTTCATGCGAAAACAAGGGGACGAGTCTAGCCGGGTTGCACGGCAAGGTCAAACTTTCAAAAAGCGGTTTTTCCTTTGAGGTAACCGTACGCACCGAATCCAACGCGGAAAAAGCCGCCAGCTTAAGGGGAAACTGTGCGGTAGAGGCGCGAGGGGAAGTTGCTGCCGGTGAGGTCCACCACGGGCTGGGGCACGGTGGTGACAACGACGCTAGTGAGGGAAGTCCAGGTGTTCAGGTTGGTGGTGGTTTCGATCACATTGGTCTGGCCGAGTTGGGCGTAAAGCTGAAACTCGAAATTAGCGTCCGCCCGCTTCTTGGGCTGCTTGAGGGTGGGCTTTTCAATCTTGCCGGTGTGGCGGTAGTTGCCTCGATACATCGGCCAAGCTGAACCCGCCGGGCCATTGGTGCCAGTGGCGATGGCATACAGACGGCTTCCCCTGGCACCATACATGGTTCCATCTGGACCAATCACCGGCGACACGTTGGGTGACCAATACCCGTCATCAATGACCTGTGTCCACGGGAGGACTTGGCCGTCCGCGCTCAGTGCCCAAACAGTATTGGAAGCCCAATACCAGACCGTCCCTCCAGCATCAATGGCCGGACATAGTGCAGGGTGGCCGCGAATGCCATCTGATGCGCCCGTCGGCAGTGCCTGCCCAGATGCGCTCACGCGATACAACCTGTTGTCGCCAAACCCCCTGATGTAAAGCGTGCCGTCCTTTCCAATGACGGGCGAGGCCGTAAGGAACTCGCCCGTATGCCAAAGGTTCGTTCCCTCTGGTGAAAACGCATATAAATCCGAAGAAGTGACGTAAACCGAATCTGCACCATTGATGGCAGGTGAACCTCCAATAGGCGTTGATGAGAACTCGCGAATCCACCTTCTGTTGCCATCGGCGTTGAATGCGAACAGCATCGGCTCATCCGATGAACCGATGTAAACGGTGCCGTCCAATCCAACCGCTGGCGCGGAATAGATGCCGGGGAAAGTCATGGCAGACTTCCATTTTAGCTTTCCCGCTACCGTGAGTGCATACAGATATTCCCGAGATTGAAAATAAATAGTTTCGTCGAATCCAATGGCGGGAGCCCCCGCCGCACCTGGGAGCCCATAAAACCACTTGAGCGTGCCGTTGGGGTGGACGGCATAGAACCCATCATATCCTCCGAAATAGATGGTGCCATCTACGCCAATTGCCGGAGAACTCGTGACAGGTGCGGCGAAACTCCACAGGTTGGAGGCTGCGGTCACCGCGTTGGAAACGGCTAATAACGCCGTACCGCTCGCCAAATAAATTGTTCCGTCCGGGGCTACAGCGGGGCTGACGCTGCTGCCGACGTTGTGAATCCAAAGCACGGTTCCCGGTGGAGACTGGGCGAGAAGTGATGCGCCGTATTGTTGAAATGCACACGAGGCAGCAAGAAGAATCATTCTCTTAATCATAACACTGCTTTCATTGAGATTTAAGTCATTGCAAAACTACATTCGTGATTGCGAACCGATACGCGCCCGAGCCAACGCGAAACACGCTCGCACCGTTGGTCCATCCGGGGATGGCAGTTGTGTAGTTGGTCAGAAGGCCCGGGGTGCTTACGGCGCTAAACACTGTCCCAAGACCACTCTCCGTAAACCCGGTCGGATTGTTTGTGGTGGGCATGAACACAGTGGCCGTCGCGTTTGCTGGAACAGTGAGGTTAAGGACATACGCGTTCGCTGCTACATCATTGGTCCAGATCGCTCTAATCTCGCCCCGTATGGAATTAAATGAAGCAAACGAATTCGTAATGCCGCCACCTGGCTCTGGCTTGATGATGACGTTCGCAAAGCCCGGATTATCTTGATCGGGGTTGATACCACCAACCACCTGCCAAATCCACTCTCCGACGGCACCGAACGTAAGATGGTTAAACGAACCAAAGTCAGCTTCTGGGTAATAGCCAATCCCACTAACGTAAGTGTTCCACCCCTCCCAGCACGTTGTGAAACCGTTATCGGCTGGGTACACCCAGGACGGAAATCGAGCGTCCAGCAACAGCTTATATGCCAGCCGCGTATGCCCGTTCCGAGTCAGTTCCAGCATTCCTCGCGAGCTGCAGAAGTACCCGGTCGAGAGGCGCGGGTACACGCCGAACGTCGTATTGAAATTGTTGATTCCATACGGCGCGTTAAGAAGAATATCGAGCACGTTAGATCGCTGTGTCTGAGGCACCATGTCGAAATGCAGCGCCATAACGCAATCGGCTTGGGTGTTGTAGAACACGTTCGTTATTTTGTTGTTCTGATCGTACTTAATCCAAGGAAGGGGAGTGCTGTTTGTGTAAGCCGTGCGCACCTTAGCAGCGAGGCCAGCGTAGTTCGTGGAATGGCCATAGAAGAAAGTGGCGCTTGAAGGGAGTCCTTTTGAAACCGCTTCCTCCTGCAGCACCTGAGACATCGCGGAAACGGTGTCCGCAGAGAATGCATACCAAGCGGTACCCCAGTTCGTGCCTTCCAGACCGGAGTAATTGGCACTGGTAGGTGCGTAGCCAGTGGGATGGCTAGCATGTCCATAGGGGCTTGCGTCATCAATTACGTGGTAAGAGTGCATCCAATCGCCAACGTTGAATTGGGAATGAGGTGGGTTCTCCAGAGTTGGGTTGCTGAAATTTGCCCAGTAGTAGTTCCGAAAATGGTTGGTTGCGTAATTCAACCAATTCGTGGCTGAATTATAGTGCTCGCGCAGAATACGCGTGTCTGCGTAATTCTGGTACATTCGCCACGGGAAAATGAGTCCACCGACTTCGAGGCCGGGATCTTCGCCAGCGGGCGGGTCAATATAGCTGAAATTCGCGTAAGGCGCATAAACGGAATATCGTCCATTGGCAGCTTGGTTTTCACGAACGTCTTTGATGAACTTCGAGAGGAAGCCGGACATATCCGCGAAATAGCAGGCGGTCTGGGAGAAAATGTGTTCATCATAGAAATAACCCTGCCGCTCGTACCGCTGAGTGCAGGCGGTGAAAACGCCCTGAAGATTTCCACGCAGGCTCCAAAAGGCGTTCGTCATGAGTTTGTTGACAAGATTCCTTTCGAGAACTGCCTTGGCATTGTTGTCCATGGCGTTCGTCCCGTAGCACGCAAAAGCACCAGTGACAGGAACGCTCGAATGGATTACGCAGCCAACCAACGAATTGGTGGTTAATCGCGTCGCAATGGTCGGCGGGGCTGTCACACGCACGAAGCGAAATCCATGATAGGTAAAGTGGGGCTGGAATTCCTGGGTTGCCTCGCCGTTCAAAATGAACCGGTCCTCCTGTAGGGCACCTACGAGATTGTCAACAAACACGTTCCGCGTGCTAGGTCCATTTGGATCATCTTTATTAGGGCCCAGCTCCAACGCTTCGGCGTGCTTTAGCTTCACATCCCAATTCATCGCACTTCCACCATTTGTGTTGTCAACGGAAAGCTTGCACCAGCCGACCATGTTTTGCCCCATGTCGAAGACCTTGGTGACGCTCTCAGCGCTGATGGACGTGGTCCAAACATTGACCGGCGTGATGAACTGCATGATCTGTATCGGATCGTTTGGTTGTGAGAACAGCAAGGAAATATCCAGTGCATATTGCACAGTTGAATTCGAAGAGAACAGGTTCGCTTGAGTATAGGATGGAGTGGACCATGCTGGCGTGAAGCCTTCCTTGTTGGCGTTGATCTTCTCGCCGGCAAGAATGCCTGCCGACTGGATCGACCCGTCGGTATAGCTTGCCCAATTCCCGTCACTTACCACCGTCGTGGTGCTGAGGTCTGCCTTGGTGATAACGAGCCGAAGCAACACCTGCGGGTTACCAGTCCCGTTTCCGTAAGCACCGTGCCCCGGGTAATTGCTGGAAAACCAGCCTTCGCCGGCCACCGCGCCGAGGACGTTGTTCGAGGGCCAGGTCGGTGTTCCAGTAAGCAAGTTCGTCGTTACGTCGAATGTTTGATACTGAATACGCTGATCGTAGTCAGTCCACTCCGGTGCCAAGACGTTCGGCCCAATCTTACGACCGTTGATCCACAAGTCATAAACGCCTGTTGCTGAAACGTAGGCTGTGGCCGACTTAATTTGGCTGGTAAGCGAGAATTCCTTCCTGAACATGGGACATGGGCTCGATCCAGAATAATTGTTTACGCCAATCCATTTCGCGTTGCCCCAATCGTTGGTTGGATTGAGTGATCCCATCTGGAAGAACCCATTGGTGCTCCACGGCGACGCTTTGCCGGAAAACAGTTCCCAGGTCTTTACCTTCCACCACAGCCGCTGACCGGATTGCAGCGCGGCGCCGTTGTATTCCACATGAATGGTTTGGTCGGAGCAGACCCTGCCACTGTCCCACATATCGCCGTTGTTAGCGTTCAGGTTTTCTGGACTTGAGGCAACGAGAATGCGGTAGGCCACTTGTTTGGCCGCCCGGCGTTGCGAGGTCACAATCCAGTAGAGCCGTGGTTTTTGCTGGCCGGTCCAAGGGTCCTTGGCGTCCACACCCCATGGGTCCACGCGGTATTCGCAACGCAGGTAGCCGGGGGTGAGCAGGTGCTTGTTCACTTTGTGATCTTTGTCATCGCCACCGTGGCCGGAGGTCCAATCGGTTTCCCCGCCGTTCACCGTGCCGCTGCCGTTGGCGTCTTCCAGATAATCGGCCACGCCGCCAGTGTCAGTGTCCACCGGGACGTTGTTCGTGTCCAGCGCCACGTAATGGTAGCCGATGTCCACGGTGGAGTTGGTTTCCTTCACTTGATTGGTCACGGTGGTGAAGTGGTAGAGGCCCACAGACGCGGCATCGGTCACGCTGCCGGTGTTGATGAGGGACGAACCGGGCGGCAGGTAAAAATCCCCCAGCCAACCACGCTGCCAGTTGAAATTGGTCACCAGCACATCGTGGTTGCCGGTCGGATAAGTGCGGCTCGCGTTGGTGAGGTAGGCATTGTAATCGTAGCGGGTGAGACTGGCGTTGGAAGCGTGCGGGTCGGAGGTGGAAACGGTGGTGTTGTCGAAGGCAGAGTCCAAAATCGTGGTCTGGATGTGTCCTTCGGTGGAGGACTGGCGGTTGATGGAGAACCTGCCGCCGCGCATGGTGCAATTGCGGAACGCGAAAACATCGCCGTAATTGGTGTTGCCCGCTTCGAACCAGACAAAGGTGCGGTCCAGCAGGCAGTTGGTGAAGCCCGCGTCGCTCACGTAGCCGCCCAGGCCGCCGCCGAAAAACTCGCAATGATTCGCGCTGACATACAGGCCGCCATTGTCATCCCGAAAGTGATTGCGATAAATCGGCAGGCCAGCACACCGGGTGAATTGCAGATTCAAATAAGGTCGGTTCGCCTTGGTGGTGGCCCAGCCGGTGATGCCGCCCGGCCCGGCGTCAATGGTGGTGTAGCCGATGCGGTTCTCTTGCACGGCGGTTTGGTGGACAAAGTAACAGGGAGACTCCGCCTGCCCGTCGAAGGTGAGCGTCTTGGTGTCGGCCACGTGAATTCCATGACCCGCGTGATACCAGCCTTGATTGTAACGAAACCAACCAACCGCCGTGCCAGGGGCGAAGGTCGTGTCGGCGTTCACGTTCACGCCACCGACCAAATAATCCAACGCGTCAAAGTGGTAGCCAAGGTCGGGCACGTCGGTGTCGCGTTGGGCCATCGGGTAAAACGTGTCGTAGTTGGGAAACGTGATGTTCGTGTAGGCCAGCGGTGGATACGTGGTTTTTGCAGCCAGGTCGGCGAGCAAGCTGGCGTCCAGATTGGTGGTGCCGGCGTTACGATAGGGACTGTTGGCGGCGAGGTAATGCGCCCCGCCGCCAGTGGTTTGGAAGATGCCGGTGTCACTGGCGAGCAAGGCAACCTGGTTCGTGTAGAGCCAGTAATATCCGGAGGTGTCAAGGTTGGTGACCGCCACCAAGAGTGAATTGGTCAGGTTAATCGTGGCTTTCCAGGCGTTGTTGAAAACTCCGCATTGGTCCACGGTCAACTGATGCCCGACCCAGAGGCTCTCGCCGGCGGAACTGTTGAAGTTCGTGGCAATCTTGTAGAAAAGGACATTGTTCGCATTCAGACTTCCCACCAAGGAGATGGCGCTGTTGCATTTGACGAACTGCGCGTCCGCCAGGATAAACTGCTGCGCATCGTCATAGCCCAAATCCAAGGCGTTTCGAAGATAGAACAGACACAGATTGGAGTGGACGTTCTGACCCAGCCAGGATCCATGAATATGTAAACCGCCCCCATAATAACCCGTCGGGTTTCCAGTACTGCCGCTGATTGTTTCGCCAGTCGAGTTGTCATCCTTGGCGGTGAAAATCGCCGGGCGATAGCTGGCCGTCGCCCAGACCAGATCGCCGCTAATGTTGACTTGCGCGGTGGCGCTGGAGGAAAGCTTGACCACCGTGCCGCCTTCGATCCGGGTGGTCCCGCTGAGATTGACCGTGTTCGTGCAGTAATAAGTCCGGTCCGCTTGAAAGGTGAAGTCCGTGGCGCTGCTCAGGATGGAGTAATCCAGCACGAAGCCGCGGTGACGATTCAACCCCGCGTGCGCCAATCGCATGGGTCGGGCTGCGGAACTTGACGCCACTCGTTTGGGCAGGAACGGCTTTAATGCCAACAGCGCATTCTCCCCATTGCCTTTCCGGGGCGGCATCACCGAGGCGGTACGTCCCCTTGGCAGGCTTTGTAGCGCGGCGCTGATGTTTCGGAGTGGCAGTTGTTCAATCAGAAACGTGCGTCCTTCGAGTTCAGCCCACTGCTTGAACACCCGGACTTTTGTGGCAGTTTTTGCGTCGCCAATCGCAAACGCCTTGCTGTCCCCGATCGTCATTGCGCCAAAATCGAGCATTTCGTCCGGCAAACTGCCCGGTCGCATCGGTTGAATGACTCGCTTCGTCGGTATTGGGGACTCGATGAACTCGGTGAGCACCTGCAGTTTCGTCGTGTCGGGATTCAGTCCGAACACAGACGGGTCGGGCAACTGAGCGCGGATGATGACATCCTGCTCGCAACCGGCCTTCGAAACCGTGTAGCGCACATCGGCCACCACGTCGTCAAAGGCGTCCAAAAAGAAAACTTGATTGGGTGGCAGCACCTGACCGAAGCACTCCTTGGGCTCGGCAATCAAAACGGATTCACCCGTGGCGCTGTTGAAATAGCTCAAGCCAAAGATGTGGCTACGAAAACGCTTTTGGTCGGGTGTGAGGAGGTCAACGACGCCGACATCAGCGAAATTCGCCTTGAAGATTACTTTGTGCGCACCCTTCGTTGCCAGCGCGTGATCGCCCAGAATCTCAATCGCTTCCCTGCTTTCGTTCCACATTCCGTTTTCCCAATAATGCATCCCGGTTTCCAGCTCGGTGTACTGGATCTGACGCTCCACCCCCGTCTCCCTCAAGGTCGTTTCGATTTCCTGCCGTTCCCAGATTCGATGATGTGGGCCGCGTTCCTTGATGGCATAACCGTCCACGGTCCTTCCCTCACCACCGAACCCAGTGGTCGCTGGTTGTGCTTGAATCGCCAAACTGAACGTGAGCAACGCTGCGCCTGAAACGAAAGTGGTTTTCATGGGAAGGAAGTGCTGGAACAACCAAGCGCATGCTGCCTTGTTCGATTTTTACGTCCAGTCCCCGGCTGAGAAACACGCGACAGGATCGAATCTTTTAGATAGGGATTGCGCTGGGGGGGGGGGCACCGCATTTACCCTGCCCTCTTTGATGAGTGCTGCAAGCGTGAAGTTCATAGGCGAACTCCGCAAACTTCGCGGGACAGCCATTTACGCCAACAGGCTGGAACGTGGAAAGCCATTCTTTGGCATTTTCAGCGCATTTCTTGCTTTTGACTAAGGCAGTTTGTTCGCGACCTGCGATAACTGCTTGCGAGACGACGCGCCGGGCGGCAGTGAGTCGATTGTTTACGCGGATAGCCAGCAGCCATCGCGGGTTATGGAACAAACCATCACCTTCGCCCTGCACGTCATTGCTGGAAGCGGTCTGCGCGGGGCTGGCACTTTGTCATTCCTTTCTCTCGCGCTGGCCTGCGCTAACAATTGAATCCGTTATTAAAAAACCGCTGGCACCCCTTCATCCAGAATGCGGACTTTGTGAGTGAGGTCCTGTTCCTGGGCGAGTTGGCGCAACCAGCGGGGCGGCTCGTCCAGCGCCTCGAACGAGAGTTTGAACGTGCCGTAGTGCATCGGCACCAGCCAGTTTGCCTGCAGATCCTTGAAGGCTTTCATGGCCTCGTCCGGTCCCATGTGAACGCACCGAAACGTTTCCGGGTGGTACGCGCCGATCGGCAGCAGGGCCACCTCCGGGGCCAGCCGGTCGCCGATCTCCTTGAAGCCGTCGAAGTAGGCGCTGTCACCGGCGTGATAAATTCGCCGGCCTTGATGTTCCAGCACAAAGCCGCCGTAGCCGCGGTGGTGATCGTGCAACGTCCGTGCGCCCCAGTGTTTGCCCGGGGTCAGGGTTACCTGCCATTCGCGTTGCGAAAAACTTTCCCACCAGTCCAGCTCGATGACGCGGGCGAAACCGAGGTTGCGCGCGAGATCGCCGACGCCCCACGGCATTACGCCGATCTTGGGATGCGGCAGCCGGCGCAATGTCGGTTTGTGGAAGTGATCATAATGCGCGTGCGTCAGCAGGACCACGTCAATCGGGGGCAGATCCTCGATTTTCAGGCCGGCGTGCTTGAGGCGTTTGAGAAGAAAAAGCCAGTTTGCGAAGTTCGGGTCCACCAGCACGTTCAAGTCGGTGAATTGAATGAGAAACGACGCGTGCCCGATCCAGGTGATCGCGACCTGCCCCGGCTTGAGCTTGGGAAATACGGGTCGCTTGTGCTGGCCAATGCGCCGGGTGAGCAACGCCTTCCAGATCAGTTCGCGGAAAAACGTGCGCGGGTTGAAATGGCGCGCCGGGGTCAGCTCCTTGAACGACTTGGGCAGTCGCTTGCGCGGAGCGGGCGGGCGGTGGACCGATGGCTTGGTCATAGACCAGTGTCATTCTATTTGATGGCGCGGGCTGAATAAAACTTAAATCGTCCCGTCTCATCAATCCGTTCGGACAACGGATGGCAACGGAGGCCGGTTATCATCACGCCGGCGCTCGTAAATGTGAGCATCCGGGCTGGGCCCGGCCATGGCTAGCGCCGGTAAGTTTTGGGTTAAACTGGGTTGGTTAGAACCCGCCCCGAAGAAATTCGGGGCGGTTTTTTGTTTTTCAACCCGCGCCGAATAGGTACAACCAGCCCATGGGTAAATTGGAAAAACAACTGGACACCTTCCTCGGGAAGAAACCAAGACTCGGCCGGGGCGTTTACCTCGCTCAAACCGCCGTCGTTTTTGGCGACGTGAAGATCGGCGACCATTCGAGCATTTGGTACAACGTCGTTCTGCGCGGCGACATCAACCGCATCGTGGTTGGCCATCATACGAACATCCAGGACAATACGGTGCTGCATATTTCGGACGACTACGCGTGCGTGGTCGGCAACTACGTGACCGTGGGCCACTCGGCGGTGGTGCATGCCTGCAAGGTCGGCGACGAGGTGCTCGTCGGCATGGGCGCGGTGATTCTGGACGGCGCGGTCATTGGCCGGCAATCCCTCATCGGTGCGAACGCGCTGGTGACCCAGGGAATGAAAATTCCGCCGGGCTCGATGGTGCTGGGGTCGCCGGCGAAAATCGTGCGCCCGCTCACCTCCCAGGAACGCGGCACGCTGAAATATTGGGCGGAGAAATATGTGGCCAATGCGGCCTATTGCCTCCAGCACAACATCAACGTGGGCGGGCCCATGCCCCTTTAAGCGACGCATGAAACTCACCGATCCGCCGCGTCGCCAATTTGCCAGCGACAATTACTCGGGCATGTGTCCCGAAGCCTGGGCCGCGCTGGCCGAATCCAACCCGGGTCACGAAATCAGCTACGGCAACGACGCGTGGACCCAGAAGGCGTCCGACCTGATTCGCGAGGTGTTCGAGACCCGCTGCGAAGTGTTTTTCGTCTTCAACGGCACGGCCGCGAACTCGCTTTCACTTGCGTCGCTCTGCCAGTCGTATCACAGCGTGCTTTGCCACGAGTTGGCGCATATCGAAACCGCCGAATGTGGCGCGCCGGAGTTCTTCGCGAACGGCAGCAAAGTCCTGCTGCTGCCCGGCGCGAATGGGAAAATTGATGGCGCCGCCATTCAGCACGCGGTTAACAAGCGCACCGACATCCATTATCCGAAACCCCGTGCGCTCAGCCTCACCCAGGCCACCGAAGCCGGGACGGTGTATTCAGTTGATGAATTGAGAGCGGTTACCAAGGAGGCGCGCCACCACGGTCTGCGGGTCCACATGGACGGCGCGCGCTTCGCCAACGCGGTCGCCGCGCTCGACGTCGCGCCGGCGGAGATTACCTGGAAGGCGGGCGTGGACGTGCTGTGTTTCGGCGGCACGAAGAACGGCATTGCCATTGGCGAGGCGGTGGTGTTCTTCAATCTGGAAGCCGCGCGCGAGTTTGATTATCGCTGCAAACAGGGCGGGCAGCTTGCGTCCAAGATGCGCTTTCTCTCCGCGCCATGGGTGGGCATGTTGCGCGATGGCGCCTGGCTGCGGCACGCGCACCATTCGAATGCCATGGCGAAGCGCCTGGCCGCCGGCATCAGGGATTTGCCGGGAATTAAGATCGCCTACGCTGTGGACAGCAACGCCGTGTTCGCCCACATCCCCAAGCCCGCCGTGCAGGCGCTGCATGACCGCGGCTGGAAATTCTACACGCACGTCGGTGGCGGGGAGGAGGCGCGACTCATGTGCAGTTGGGACACCACGGCGGAGGATGTGGATCAATTCGCGGCCGATCTGCGCGCGATCGTTACGCCGTTTGTACCCCCGTAAGGATATTGAACATCCCGCTATGAGTAACCGTGTCAAAAGAAAAGCGCGACCCCTTTCAGCAGCTACCTCCTACGCAGTGAACTCGAAACTTGGCGCACCGGAGCGATCGGCTTCATCCAGCCTAAGCTCCCATGAGGTCAGCTTGAAGAACTGAAGAAAGGCCTTCGCCTCGTGGAGCAATGGTCGATCTTGGAGGGCGACCGCAATCTGCCCGAGCAAGAGGTGCGCTCGCGGATCCTCGGCGCTGACGTGGGCAATGGTCTCAAGGACCACTTCCCGGGCGGCTTCGAGCTCGCCCGCCCGCGCGGATGCCTGC
The DNA here is from genome assembly GCA_020848635.1 of Limisphaerales bacterium. GTDB lineage: Bacteria > Verrucomicrobiota > Verrucomicrobiia > Limisphaerales > JADLHS01 > JADLHS01. The sequence continues at coordinate 2,794 of JADLHS010000357.1, read as the reverse complement.
GCGTGGCTCAGATATAGATCCAACCGTGCAAGCTCGGTCGCCTTGAAGATGCACCAGCAATTGATGGCGGCATCGGCTGTCGTGATTGACCTGCAGCCAATGGCGGTGACGTGGTGGCACCGGGGACAACGGTCCAACGCGAAATGTTCAATCCCCATCCCGCTCAGGTCCCGGAGCATTCCGACAAGTTCGAGAGGACTGGACGAGAGGTAATTCACGGCCGGACCATGAGCGAGAAGGGTCCGAACGTAGTCGGTGGCGCGAAAGGGAGTGCTGAAGATTGGGAGACACGGGGATTTCCGGTCGGGCAGCGTCATCGTCACCACGCCCTGCTGACTGGCAGCAAGTAGTCCCACGAACAGTGGGCTGTGCTCTTGTGGTCGCCGCGGAGGCTCGCGGAGCGAACGCTGGATTACCTCACATTGCGCGTCGAAGGCCTGACTGGCTTCTCGTGCTCCGAGATCCGATGGCAATCCCCGGTTAGGCGTTCTGCGGATTGCGGCGTACTCGGGCAGTTCGTCGCGCGAACGTCTGTGTTTTAGCCAGTTTAACATACGTCGCTATCTCCGATCGTTTCGGAAGGAGGCTAGGATCTGTCCAACAAGTGATCAAACAGACTCGGATATCCTGCCGTTTGGGAAGATATCCGAACGGTAACATCAGCCTTTGGAGGATGGGGGTCATGGGCGGCTGATCCATGAGCCGACTCTAGGCCGAGCCCGGCAGTTGGTCAAGCTGCGGCGCGGGAGCAATGCAGCGCGAACAAATCTCACTCCGAGCAGCGCGAGCTAATTTCTCTTTCCAGGGCACCGGAATTTCAAGGCGCGGTGCAATCAGCAACCGCGAACGAATTCACCTGGCGACTTGAGTTGCGAACAAAATGGGGCTGCGAATTGTCTGCGCAGTTGAATTGGGCGAGGAATTGCAGGACTCATCAATTCCAAGCCAATTGCTTTCCGGACGCATTCCTTTCGCTCACTGCTCCACGACCGCCCGATAGAACATCGCCTTCTGGCTCAAATCCCCGTCGTCCACCTGTTTGACGCCCGCAGCCCCCATCCAACCAGACCAGCAATCCTCCCAGTTCCTCAAGTCGCTGCTTTTCTGGACGTGAACCCATTTGTTCGGTGCTCCGGTGATGCTCAATCGCCAACAGTCAGGCATACGTTGCGGGGCACAGGTAAACTGGGGCGGCTTGAACGAGTTGAACTCGTAAGCCCCCATGTCCCACGCCACCGTGCCGTCGAAGTTGCCGTCAATGAAACGGGTGTTGCCGAGCATGTCGGTGGGGTCGGTGATATGGCCCACGACTACCCAATCAAAATCCCATATCTCCGGCACATATCTCCACACTTTCATCGGGAAACCCATGAGATTCGTTCCCGCATCAATGCATGGAGATTCCTCTCGCAAGCGGAAATCATCGGCAGCCATGTCCATGAAAAGAGGATGCCCAGTGATATTTCCAACGCCGTTGGTCGGAAGTGGACTCGTGCAGGAGAAGTTGTTGGCTTGATAAATACCGTACGAGAAACTGGTTCTGTAGGTCGTTTTAAGAGCAAGCGTGCGCCCGTCCTTCCACTTCTTGATTTCGGAATGTCCGTCGGCAAAACTGAATCCGCAGCCGCCACCATGATAAGTAGACGGGCCATCCTGCCAGAGGGATTGCGCCATAGCCACGGCATACGCCGCATCGTTTACACTATCCGGATTCTCATCAATAAACACCCATAGGTTCGATGGTTGGGGTCTAATCATATCCGACGATCTTCCGAAGATCCTCCACGGTGGCGAGGTTGATCAGCCATCACCCCATGTCCGGAACATCTGGCTCATGGAAATGCTGCGCACCCGGGGTTGCCCTGTCAGGCCAAGACTCATACTCCGGTCGGCTGGACACTTATAGACTCCAACGCTCTTAAGATAAGGCCCTAACAAGGCGGGTCTGGGCGGAACTGAATTTAGATCGCCGATCAACAAGTAAGTGGTGTTGGTATTATCCGCGCCACCACTATAATTCAACCCGCCGGGTACCCAGTCGAAGGCGTTGGCCAGTTTGGTTTCGTGGTCATCGGCATACATCATCCACGCAATACCGATTTGCCGGCCGTTACTCATGCAGGAAATGGCTTGGGCCCGAATCTTGGCCTTGGAGAGCGCCGGCAATAACATGGCAGCGAGGATGGCGATGATGGCAATGACGACCAGAAGTTCGATCAGGGTAAATGCGTGCCAGAAAGGGCAAGACCGACCTTCCGATAGGTCAGGTTCTCTTGTTTTCATACGGGGTCTGATTAACTTGGCTTTTTGTGTGATTTCAAAGGCACATTACGCCTCCGGAACACAAAGCGTCAACTGCTGTTTGCCCGTTGGGAGGCGCAGGCGTTTCACCGTCCCAAAATCAACTCCGGATTCGCCCCCGATCAGCATTTTTCCTGTTCCGCTCCGGCGGGCTTGGTTAGCTTGTATTCAATGGCAATGAAAACCCGCATGGAATGCCTGCCGCCTCATGCCCCGGCGCTTGAGTTTTCCATTCGCCGACGCCAGGATTCGGAAAGGCGGTTTGGGCGCCAAACTCAGTTGCCAACCTCCCTTCGAAGGCATGCTCTGCCCCCCCCCAATTACGACCTGAGCCTCCGCTGTCACCACCTATGAGCGCCAGCATCAGTCTGCAAGGCAAGGTCGCCCTCGTCACCGGCGGCGGTCGGGGCATCGGCAAGGCCATCACCCAGCGGTTGGCGGCAGCCGGCGCCGATGTGGTCATTGCAAGCCGCAAGCTGGAAAATCTCGAGGC
>JADLHS010000356.1 GCA_020848635.1 Limisphaerales bacterium | reverse complement strand
TGCGGTTCGACGTCAGCGACTTGGTGACCTCGAACGGTCTCTACGCCCTGGACAATTTGTTGGAAGGAAGTCCGTTGACCCAAGTGCTGCGGACGGTCAATGGGCTTTCCTTGCTGGTTTTCTATGACGACGGGAATCCGACTAACGACGTGGATGTCGCCCTCTACCACGGCAACGACAGCAACGAAGATGGGCTGGCCGATCCGACCGGCTGGCAGACGTTGTTGAGCGACGTGATTTACCGCGGTGGGCCAGCAACGCTGGGCTTGCATGTGGCCTACGGCGAGGCGCTCCCGGAAGCTCCCATCTTCGTCAACGGCAGCCTCTGGCAACCGCAAACCAACCTGTTCGATGGACTGACCGTGCCCCAAGCGCCCCTGGGCCTGCCCCCGGAATTCACCCCGCCCTCCTTTTGGGATGTGCGTGAGTTTGATCTGGCGCCGTTGCTGAACCCGGGCACCAACTCGCTGCTCTTCACCATGCAGCGCACCACGAACACCCAGGACTGTCTGAATCTGGCCCTGGCCACAGTGACCCAGCCCGCCGCCGTCACCGCGCCGCAGCCCAAGCTGACCATCCAGAGTGTCGGAGCCAGCCAGTATGAAATCTCGTGGTCCCCCGCTACCCCCGGCTTCACGCTTCAATATACGGACAGCCTCTCGCCGACCAACTGGGTCAACGCGCCCAGCGGCACGGACAACCCCGCCACCGTCCCGGCCACGCTGCCGGGGCGGTTCTATCGCCTGAGCAAACCGTAACGTCGCGCATTTCACCCCTGAACGACTCACCTGAGAATTGCCATCCTACATCCCTTTATTAGAACCCAACCATGAGAAACACACTTCGACTGACCGGCCTCGGCCTTCTATTGTCAGCCTTCGGCCAATTCGCATCTGCTCAAACCACGGCCTTCACCTACCAAGGCCGCCTCGCCGAGGGATCGTCACCCGCCAATGGAAGCTATGACTTACGCGTCGTCGTTTTGGATGCGGCGAGCGGTGGCAATCAGCGCGGCTTGCTAACAAACAACGCGGTCGGCGTGAGCAACGGCCTGTTCACCACCACGCTGGACTTCGGCTTCGGCGTCTTCAACGGCGGTCCGCGCTGGCTGGAACTCGGCATGCGCTCCAATGGGACCGCAGCGTCCTTCACCACGCTCTCACCGCGCCAGGCGGTGCTCCCAACGCCCTATGCTTTTTGGGCGGCCAACGCCAGCCAAGCGGTGACCGTCAGCGGCACAGTGCCCGCCTCGGGACTGAACGGGCTTTACTCGAATCCGGTGAATTTCAGCAACCCGGCCAACAGCTTCGCCGGCGATGGCCAGGGTTTGACCAGCGTGAATGCTTCCCAACTGGGCGGGCGGACTGCCGCACAGTTCTGGCAGATGGGCGGCAACCCCGGCACTGCGCCGGGCGCAAACTTCCTTGGCACGACGGACAACCAGCCGCTGGAGTTCAAGGTGAATGCCACCCGGGCGTTGCGGCTGGAGGCAACGGCCATTGCGAATACGTTGAACGTCATCGGCGGTTCGCCCAACAACTTCGCGGGCGCGGGAGTGGTGGGGGCGACCATCGGTGGGGGCGGCGGGTCGGGCCCGTTTCTCAGCGCCAGTACCAATTCGGTCGAAGCTGACTTTGGCACTGTGACCGGCGGGGCGGGCAACGCGATTCAGTACGCCTCCGCATATGCAACCATCGGCGGGGGCGTTTACAACACGATCCAACCTGGCGCGAACCAGTCCACCATCAGCGGGGGTTTCCTCAACACGCTGCAGACCCGGGCCTTCTCCGCGACCATCGGCGGTGGCGCCAGAAATGAGATTCAATTTGACTCGGAATTGGCAGTCATTGGCGGCGGCTATCAAAACACGATCCAAACCAATGCCGATTACGCGACCATTGCCGGCGGCTTCCTGAACACGATCCTGACCAACGCCACCCGCGCCACCATCGGCGGGGGCGACCAAAACAAAGTGGGGGGCGTTTATGCGACCGTGCCCGGCGGCGTGGGCAATCAGGCCATGGGACAATTCAGCTTTGCCGCCGGTCACGATGCGAAGGCATTGCACGAAGGCGCGTTTGTCTGGGCCGACTCACCCGTGGGAGGTTTTAGCTCCACGGCCAATGATCAGTTCCTCATCAAGGCCGCCGGCGGCGTAGGCATCAACCTGAACAACCCCAATGGCGCGGCCCTGGCGGTCAACGGAAATGTGACCATCAATGGCACCCTCGGCACCACGGGCAGCCAGCCGCTGCAATTCAATGTGAACGGCCAGCGCGTGCTTTACCTGGAATCAAATCCCAACGGCTCGCCCAACGTCCTGTCCGGTTCGCCTTCCAACCGGATCACCGCCGGACTGGAAGGCGCGACCATCGCCGGCGGCGGCATCGGGCTTTTTCCCAACACGATCACGGCCAGCTACGCGACGATTGGCGGCGGCACTTGGAACACCGCAGCGGGCGGCTGGTCCACGATCGGCGGCGGACGCGACAACATTCTCGCGGGCGATTACTCCACCCTCTCGGGCGGCCGGTTAAATCTGGTTCAGACCAACGCCACCTACGGCACCATCAGCGGCGGACATCAAAACACGATCCAAACCAATGCCGACTACGGAAGCATCGGCGGCGGTTTCCTCAACACGATTCTGATCAACGCCGACCGCGCCACCATCGGCGGCGGCGACCAGAATACGGCGGGCGGCACTTACGCGACAGTACCGGGTGGCGTCGGCAATCAGGCGATGGGACAATTCACCTTCGCGGCGGGCCACGATGCCCGGGCATTGCATGACGGCACGTTCGTCTGGGCCGATGCGCCGGGCGGCGGTTTCAGTTCCACAGGCAACAACCAGTTTTGCATCCAGGCGCGCGGCGGCATCCAGGTGGATCCGCTGACCAGCCAGTTCTTCGGCTCACAGACGCGCCAGATGCTCAACCTTTACGGCACGGACTACGGCATTGGGGCGCAGTTCGACTCGCTCTATTTTCGTTGCGCAAACTCCGACGCCAACTCCGGCTTCATCTGGTACAAAGGCGGCGTCCACCACGACGGTTACGCGCAACCGGGGGCCGGAGGCACGGAACTGATGCACTTGGTGGCCGGGGGGCTTTACGTCAACGGCGCCATCGTCCTGACCAGCGACCGCAACGCGAAGGAAAATTTCAAACCGGTCAGCCCGCGCGAAGTGCTGGATAAAGTGGCCGCCCTGCCCCTGACGGAATGGAACTACAAGACCGACGCCTCCATGCGGCACATCGGCCCGATGGCCCAGGACTTTTACGCCGCCTTCGGCCTCGGCCCGGATGACAAACACATCGCCACGGTGGACGCCGACGGCGTGGCGCTCGCCGCGATCCAGGGCTTGAATCAGAAGCTCGAAGAACAGCGCGCAGAGAATGCGAAATTGAAACAACGCCTCGACACGCTGGAACAAATCATTCGTAATCAGAACTCGAACTAAAGCAACCCACCCATGAAAACCAAACTCACCCTGCCTCTCATTTGCCTTGGCATTCTTCATTCATTCTGCGGCCTTCCGGCCTTCGCCCAAGGCACGGCCTTCACCTATCAGGGCCGTTTGAATGACGGCGCAAGTCCCGCCAGCGGGATTTATGATTTGCGATTTACGATTTACGATCTGGCCGGCGGCGGCAGCGCCCTCGCGGGGCCGCTCACCAATTCGGCCATCAGCGTGAGCAACGGCTTGTTCACCCTGACGCTGGATTTTGGCAATCAATTTCCCGGCGCGGACCGCTGGCTGGAGATCGGTGTTGTCACCAACGGCGGCGGCACGTTCACCACACTCGCACCACGACAGCCGCTCACCGCCGCGCCCTACGCCATCATGGCGGGCAACGTTTCGGGCGCGGTGGCGGCCAGCCAGTTGAGCGGCGCGGTGCCGCTGGCCAATCTGCCGACGACGGCGCTGGTGACCAACGGCCAGACCGGCGTGAACCTGACCGGCAACTTCAGCGGCAACGGCGCGGGCGTGACCAACTTGAATCTTTCGCTCAACTCCGGCGGCGCGATCAGCGGCAGCGGCAGTTTCAGGTTCTCCTCCTCGCCAAGCGTGGGCAACACGCCTCGGTCAGTCACGGCGGCGGATGTCAACGGCGATGGCAAGGTGGATTTGATCAGCGCGGACAGCGGTCCGGACACGCTCACGGTGCTGACCAATAATGGCAGCGGCGTCTTTACGCTCTCCTCCTCGCCGGGCACGGGCAACCAGCCTTTCTCGGTCATCGGGGCGGATGTCAACGGCGATGGCCGGGTGGATTTGATCAGCGCGAATCTCGCTGGCAGCTCACTCACGGTGCTGACCAATAACGGCAGTGGCGGTTTTGCGCTCTCTTCTTCGCCGGGCGTGGGCACCCAGCCTCAATCCGTCGCAGCGGCGGATGTCAACGGGGAGGGCAAGGGGGATTTGATCAGCGCGAACTACGATCCCGACACGCTCACGGTGCTGACCAATAATGGCGGCGGCGGCTTTGCGCTCTCCTCCTCGCCGGGCGTGGGCAATGGTCCTGTGTCGGTCACGGCGGCGGATGTCAACGGCGATGGCCGGGTGGATTTGATCAGTGCGAACTTTGCCGGCAACTCGCTCACGGTGCTGACCAATAACGGCAGTGGCGGTTTTGCGCTCTCTTCTTCGCCGAGCGTGGGCACCCAGCCTCAATCGGTCGCAGCAGCGGATGTCAACGGCGACGGCAAGGTGGATCTGATCAGTGCGAACGCCACGAGCAGCACGCTCACGGTGCTCACCAATAATGGCGGCGGCGGCTTTGCGCTCTCCTCCTCGCCGGGCGTGGGCAACGGTCCTGTGTCGGTCACGGCGGCGGATGTCAACGGCGATGGCCGAGTGGATTTGATCAGCGCGAACGAATCTGCCGACGCGCTCTCGGTGCTGATCAATAACGGCAGTGGCGGCTTTGCACTCTCCTCTTCGCCGGGCGTAGGCGACGGTCCTTATTCGGTCACGGCGGCGGATGTCAACGGGGATGGCAAGGTGGATTTGATCAGCGTGAACGTCTTTCCCAAAACGCTCACGGTGCTGCTCAATGTGTTGCAGTTCACGGGAAATTTTGCGGGAAGTTTCCCCGGCGGCAATGTCGGCATCGGCACGATCTCGCCGCAGGTGCCGCTGCACATCGCCTCCGACCCTCAAGCCGTCATGGTGCTGCAGGATACCGGCACTGACCCAACCCAATCAGGCTATGTCGGGTTTTGGAATCGCCAGAGCGAAACCGCGTGGGTCGGCTTTGGCACGCCGGGCAGTCCGGACTTTTCCATCGTGAACGCACGCCCCAACGGAGACATCGTCCTGTCGGCGTTCACCGGCGCAGTGGGCATCAGTCGCAAACCCACGGCCAACAAATTTGAAGTGGAGGGCACGGCCTCGAAGACCACCGCTGGCAGTTGGCAGGCCAACTCGGACGCGCGTATCAAGACCGATGTGCGGACGGTGACGGGCGCGCTCGACAAGCTCTCGCAGGTGCGGTTGGTGGAGTTTCACTACACGGAAGATTACCGCGCGCAACATCCCAGCATCAAGGACCGGAGCTACTTGAACGTGGTGGCGCAGGAATTCCAGAAGGTTTTCCCGGAGTACGTGCAATCCAGCGGCGAAAAACTGCCCGGCGGCGATGAGATTCTGCAAGTGGACACGTATCCGCTGACGATCTACTCGGCGGCGGCGATTCAGGAGTTGAATCGGAAACTGGAACAACAACATGCCGAGAACGTAGCGTTAAAACAACGCCTCGCTGCGCTGGAAAAACT
>JADLHS010000355.1 GCA_020848635.1 Limisphaerales bacterium | reverse complement strand
CCCCGGCGGCTTGGGCTGGATTTGCCAGCCGGGCGTCCACGGCCAACGACCCGGAGGTTACAGATCGCGTGCGGGACTTGAGCGTGGTCTTTGGTGATGGCCGCGCGCTCGGCGATGTTCGCCACATTCTGACCGACACCACCGCCGATCCGCTCGACCGCCGCAATGCCCTGCGCACGATGCTCGACAGCAGTGCCGACAATCTCGCGCCGTTGCTCAGGCAATTGCTGAACGAAGAAGCCCTGCGCACGGATGCGACCATCGGTTTGCTGGAACTGGGCGATCCGGACGCTCCCGCTTTGGTCGTGAGCCGATACCAAGCGGGGGTCGCCCGCGACCATGAGCAATTGCTCGCGGCGATGGTCACCCGCTCCGCTGCCGCGACCGTTTTGCTCCAAGCCATCGCCGATGGCCGGATTCCCCGCGCGGACCTTACGCCCTTTCACGCCCGGCAGATCACCAGCCTCAACGACGCCACCCTGACCAAACGACTCGCCGAGGTCTGGGGCTCGGTTCGCACCAGCGACGCCGAAAAACGCGCGAGCAGCGCCCGCTTTCGCCAGGAGCTGATTCCGGAGCGCCTCAAGTCCGCCGATCTCGGCCATGGCCGTCAAGTCTTCAACCTGGCCTGCGCCGTCTGCCACAAGCTCTATGGTGAGGGCGGCAATGTCGGCCCCGACCTCACCGGCTCCGGTCGGTCGCAGCTTGATTATCTCCTGGAGAACGTCGTTGACCCCAGTGCCGTGGTGTCAGCCGATTACCGGATGACCGTTGCGACGCTGAAGGACGAGCGGGTGCTCAATGGCCTGTTGCGCGACCAAACCGCGCGGACCGTCACCATCCAAAGCCAGTCCGGACTGACCACTATCGAGCGGACAGAAATCGAATCGCTGCAGGACTCCGCGTTGTCCGTAATGCCCGAGGGCCTGCTTGAATCACTCAAGCCCGACGACCGCCGCGATCTCATTGGCTACCTCATGCATCCGCAACAGGTGGCGCTCCCTTAGCCGCTCGTTAAAGAAGTAGGAGACGACGTACGGAGTCTCTAACTCATCCTACAGCAATCGGAGGCATATGAAACTCACCACTTCGGCTCCTTCCAGGCAGAAGCTTGGTGAGTTGGAGATTCTACCCTCACCGAACCGCTGCAACAATAATCACAATCAAAAATCCTGCCGATAAGCGGACCTCCGCGACAAACGCGACAACGGATCAGAAATTCCTTTCACTGCGACACCCGGATGACGAGAATCGCCACATGAAGAAGTTGAAGCTGCTTCTTGCTTGCAGCTCATTGGTCGCGGCGCTCGCCGGAGCGGAGGACCGACTCGCGCTCGATTTTCAGAACCCACCCCCTTCCGCGCGCCCGTGGGTCTATTGGTTCTGGTTGAACGGAAATATCACCAGCAACGGCATCACCGCCGACCTCGAAGCCATGCAGCGCGTTGGCATCGGCGGCGTGCTCATCATGGAAGTGGATCAGGGCACGCCCAAAGGCGACGCGGCGTTTGGCGGGCCGCAGTGGCGGGAGCTGTTCAAACACGTCTGCGCCGAGGCGCACCGGCTGGGGCTGGAAGTGAACATGAACAACGACGCCGGCTGGTGCGGCAGCGGCGGGCCGTGGATCACGCCCGACCTGGCCATGCAGAAAGTGGTCGCCACGGAAACCAACGTCGTCGGCCCACGCCGGTTCGAGGCCGCCCTCGCGCAACCTGAAACCGTGGCCAATTATTATCGCGACATCGCGGTGCTGGCGTTTCCAACCCCAACCGGGGATGTGCGCATTGACGGGCTGCCCGCCAAGGCCGCTTTTGCGCCACGGCAAGTTCCGCCGCAAGCAAACTGGCCTTGGCTGCCCCCGGAACAGATCGTAGCCCGCGACCAGATCCTCAACCTGTCGGGGCAGATGGACAGTTCGGGCCGACTGACGTGGAATGTCCCCGCCGGCAACTGGACCATCCAGCGCCTTGGCCACACGCCAACGGGCAAGGACAATCATCCCGCGCCGGAAGCGGGGCGCGGCTTGGAAGCCGACAAGCTCAGCCGGACGGCGACCGATGCCATGTTTGCGGGCTTGATGGGCAAACTCATCGCCGACTCGAAGACGCTCGCGGGCAAGACGCTCGTGGCGACGCACATTGACAGTTGGGAAACCGGCTCACAGAACTGGACGCCGAAGTTTCGCGAGGAGTTCCGGCGATTGCGCGGTTACGATCCATTGCCGCTGCTTCCGGTGATTACCGGGCGCGTGGTCGGGAGTCTCGAAGTCTCCGAGCGCTTCCTGTGGGATGTGCGGTTGACGGTGTCCGATTTGTTGATCCGCAATTACGCCGGCCGTTTCCGCGAACTGGCGCACCAGAACGGCCTGCGACTTTCCATCGAAGCCTACGATGGCAACCCCTGCGCGGACATGACCTACGCCGGGCAGGCGGATGAACCGATGGCGGAGTTTTGGTCGTGGGGATTTAACACCACCTACAGTTGCACGGAGATGGCGTCGGCAGCGCACGTTTACGGCCAGCGCATCCTGGGCGCGGAAGCTTTCACCGCCAACGACAACGAAAGGTGGCTGCATCATCCAGCCGCGATTAAGGCGCTGGGTGACTGGGCGTTTTGCGAAGGCATCAACCGCTTTGTCTTTCATCGTTACGCCTTGCAGCCGTGGACGAATCCCGACCGGGCGCCGGGCATGTCCATGGGGCCATGGGGACTGCACTACGAACGGACGCAGACGTGGTGGGAGCAATCCGCCGCGTGGCACGAGTACCTTGCGCGCTGCCAGCACCTGCTGCGGCAAGGGTTGTTCGTCGCGGATATTTGTTTTCTGGTGCCGGAAGGCTCACCCATGCGTTTCTCGCCTACGATTCCAGACGGCCGCAGCAGCCTGCTCGAACGCCCGCGGTACAACTTCGACGGCTGCCCGCCGGAAGTCTTGCTCACCCGGATGAAGGTCAAGGACGGGAAACTGGTTCTGCCCGATGGCATGAGCTATCGGCTGCTGGTTTTGCCCCAAGTTGAAACGATGAGCCCGGCCCTGCTGCGCCGGGTCAAAGACCTGGTTCAAGCGGGAGCGACGGTCATCGGGCCGCCGCCCCAAAAAGCGCCGGGCCTGGCGAACTATCCGCGCAGCGATGCGGAAGTGCAGCGCCTCGCGCGGGAAATCTGGGGCGAGCTTGGAGTTCCGGCTTCCGCCGGCTCCGGTGGAGCTCGACCGGAAGCCGGAACTCCGAGCGGCGAACATCGCCTCGGCAAAGGGCGTGTCATCTGGAACGAGAGTTTCCGGACTCCGCCGATCGCGGTCGGGCCAGGCAGTCCCGTGAAGAACGCCAGGTGGATCTGGCATGCGGAAGGAAGTCCGGCCATTGCCGCGCCACCGGGCAAACGGTATTTTCGCCGGGTGG
>JADLHS010000354.1 GCA_020848635.1 Limisphaerales bacterium | reverse complement strand
TCAATTGTCTTGGGCAGGCCCACGACAGTGAGATTGTAATTGTTCGTCTGGAGAAATTTTGCGAGGTCGGCGGCCGCGGTATTCGTGTCGTCCCCGCCGATGGTGTGCAACACATCCACGCCATCCTCGACCAACTGATCGGCGGCCACTTGCTGTGGGTTCTGGCCTTCCTTCACCAGACCGCGCTTCACGCAGTCCTTCACATTCGTCAGTTTCACGCGGCTGTTGCCAATCGGGCTGCCCCCGTGCTCCACGAACGCTTTCCAATTCTTCCGCACCTCTGGGGTGATTTTCAGGCTCTTACCTTGCAACAGACCCATGTAGCCATTGACATAACAAATGATTTCCACCTCCGGCGCCTTGCGCGTGTAGGTTTCAATTAAATAGCCGATGGATGCGCTCAAACATGGCGCAAGACCACCGGCTGTCAGGATTCCAACTTTCTTCACATTCTTGCTCATAATCAATTACTCCAACCAAAACTATTCCCGACCTGGGCCGGCGAGTCGAGGCGTTTTGCCGCTGCCAGATTCCGGGAAACCGCCCACAGACCGATTGAGATTCTGTTCCTGGAACAAAAGCTCACACCGGCGGAAAGAAGCCTGCCTGACCAGCGGCCAGGATGCTTGCCTTGCATTGTGAATTTCCACCCCGATTTTGTATGGCCGCGGACTGTCCCATTGGGATGCACTGGTGGAGTTCCAGCCCCAGCAGGCAGGATCTTTATAAAAGCCGCAATGGAAATGAATTCAAGTTCCGTCTCCTGGCCATCCGCAAGGACCGGAACATGCCGCCCCGACATGACCCTGTACCTCGCCCGTGGGAACGAGAGAGGGTGGCCGCAGGCCAGGTGAGGGCTGTGGGGATGAACGCGTGGGGTTCCACAAAACCCCGCACCGGACGGAGCTTGCGGACCGAGCGCGACTGTGGCCGCAGGACTAGTCGCAGCGCGGGATTGGCAGTGAGATATTGGAATAATTGGAGGCGACGAAATGTTTAGACGTGCTTCAGACGGACCGGAGCGCCGAACTGAAATGAAGGCGGAAGCCAGGCATTGGTAAGAACCCGAGGGAAACCGGGTGCCGTTGGGAAAGACGGGGCCGGCTCGTGTCGAGGTTGCCAGTCGCAAGCGCTACTTCCCATGATAATGATGAATAATTTGGTGGACTTTTCCAATTCGTAAGGGAGAATAATCGCGTTCCAACCCAATACAATCAGATCATCGATGGACTGCTGGTGCATTTTATCTCTCATGAAAACGATCCAGACGACTTTTTCACTGCGACTACTCACCCGCCGGCACGGCTGGAGTTACCGGCCCGGTCTGGCTGTGCTGTTTCTCCTGGCGGCGCTTTTGCCGGAGGCAGCCTTTGCCCAGGTCACCAACGACACGCCGCTGACCACATTCGTGAATCCTATCGGCGGTGGCGGTCCGGCCGGTATCGGCACCGCTTTATCGGCTTTGGGCAATGATCGCGTGATCATCGGGGCAGCTGGCGCCAGCACCGGCGCGACGGGTGCCGGAGCCGCCGTCCTTTTTAACACCAATGGCACCCAGCTTACCATCATCACCAATCCTGCCCCGGCCACCAGCGACGCGTTTGGCTACGCTGTTGCGGCGGTAGGGAGCGACCGGATTCTGGTCAGTGCGTATTTGGACGATGCGGGTGCAGCAAATGCCGGTTCGGCCTATCTGTTCAACACCAACGGAACCTTGTTGACCACCTTCACCAACCCAACCCCGGCGAGCGGCGAACTCTTCGGCGGCTCGGTGGCGGCGGTGGGAAGCAGTCGGGTCCTGATCGCCGCCCATCTCGATGGCACAGGCGCCACAGGAGCTGGCTCGGTGTATCTCTACAGCACCAACGGAACACTCGTAACGACTATTACCAATCCGACTCCAGCCTTGAACGAAGGCTTCGGAATTTCCGTGGCGGTGCTGGGCAACGACCGCCTGTTGATCGGCGCCTATCAAGACGGCACCGGCGCTTTTAAGGGGGGCGCCGCCTACCTCTACAACACCAACGGCACGCTGCTGACTACGATTACGAAACCTGTTCCGGTCGCTCTGGACCAGTTCGGCCGCAACGTGGCTACGTTGGGCAGCGATCGTCTTCTTATCTATGCGCCGGTGGACGACGCCGGCATCTCCGGTTCCGGCGTCGTCTATCTTATGAGCACCAACGGCGCGTTGATCACGACAATCACAAACCCCTCGCCTGCGGTGGGCGATTTGTTCGGTTCGAAGATGGCCGCAGTGGGAACTGACCGGATACTTATCGGCGCGAGCGGTGACGATACCTTCGGTCCTGACTTCGGCGTGGTTTATCTCTTCAACACCAATGGCACGTTGCTCGTGACTTACACCGCACCCGTGCAGTCGTTCGGTAACGCGGTGGCAGCGATCGGAACCAACGCGCTCATCGGGGCGCCCACCTTCGATCGCGCGTATCTGTTCGACACCGCATTTACCCTGAACACAAACACCGCTCCAGTGTTGAACATCGCCCGCAGCGGCAGCACGGTTTCGGTCAGTTGGGTCACCTCCGAAACTGGACTCATCCTGCAACAAGCCGAGGTGCTGGATGCCCCCGACGGGTGGGACGACGCACCCGAGTCCGCATCGGTAAACGGCCCAACAAACACAGTTCTCCAATCCCTAGAATCCACGAACCGCTTCTACCGCCTTCGCCAGCCGTGAAACGGAGCTTTGGGACGGAGCGCGACTGTGTCCGCAGGACCAGTCGCAGCGGGTGGAGGGGCGGAGGCGGTTGACAGCATTTTGCGGCGTGGGTTTGC
>JADLHS010000353.1 GCA_020848635.1 Limisphaerales bacterium | reverse complement strand
CGATAAGCCGCCGCGATGCTCTCCGCAGTGAACGCCGTGACCGTTGCCATCACATCCGCGTCGGTCAAACGCATGCGGCGTGCGTTAGTGAGCAGGGGGCGGAGAAACACCTCACCGAACTCCTCGCGACCGGTTGTCTTCGGCGGCTGGCGTTGGAGGAACGGGTGTTTCAGGCAGGCGGCGAGCAATTTGTCGGAGATCCGCCCGCGCGCGGCCCAACGTCCGTCGCAGTCGTAACCTAATTTGCCGCCACTGAGCATACTGACGATGGCGTCGAGGACCATGTTGCCGGGCCCGGTGTCGAAGGCGATCACTTCGGTCAGTTTCGAACGCGGCGGGAGGAAGGTGAGATTCCCGATCCCGCCGATATTCTGGATGAGCCGCGGCCGCGTGGGGTGCGTGAACAGCACCCAATCGGCGAACGGCACGAGCGGTGCGCCTTGCCCACCGGCCGCCATGTCCCGCACCCGAAAGTCCGCTACTGTGGTAATGCCGGTGCGCTCGGCGATGACACACGGCTCGCCAATTTGCAGGGTGGAGGGCGTCGGGGCGTTTGGCAAATGATGCATGGTCTGGCCGTGCGAACCGATCGCGATAATTTGCGCCGACTTCAGTCCGGCGCGACGAATCACGGCCAGCGCCGCCCGGGCGAACTGCTCGCCGAGGACAATATTCAGTTCACAAAGCTCGGCTACGTTTCCATCCAGGCCCGCAGCGAATATGCGGCGACGGAATGCGGGTGAAAACGGCTGATGCACATGCGTTTGCACGATTGCTTTCAGCCCGCGTCCGACGCCAGATAGGTCCGCGACGACGGCGTCAATGCCGTCCGCCGAAGTGCCAGACATCAGGCCTACGAAAAACCGGTGGCGGGGGGTGATGGCCTGGCGAATTCGCATAGGAGTAGGGTAACGGAATAGGAGGCGGGCAACAAGCGTTCAGCCGCAGTCGCGAATAGAAATGAATTCCCGCCTTGGTCCTTGACCATGCGGGCCGTGGTCCCATCGGGCGAATGCGGCGGCGGACGAGGCTGGGCAGTGCGCAGTCAGCCGGTGCATGTTGGCTCGTTTGACAAGCCCTCCGGGTTTTGCCATGCTCACGGTGCAGCCTAAGTCCGGTGGCAGCCGCCGGACGCGGGGGAAACAGAGCTCGGGTGGACCGGGCTGGGGCGAACGGCAGCCTGTTTTGCCGGGGTTACTTTCAAGACCCAGCCCGTCAGCTAACCTCGTCGGCAACTGAAAGGGCAATCTGCCGGAACGCTCCCCGTTTCCCAGATTTTCCGCCTGACAACATGCAAACTGAAAATGGTGCGGGCCGTGAATCTGAACCGTCGAGCGGTCCAAGGGACGCGCCTTCGAACGCTGCTCACTCTAGCCCGCTGGTGTTTCTGACCTTGGGTGCTTTGGGCGTGGTCTATGGCGATATCGGTACCAGCCCGCTTTACGCATTGCGAAGCTGCTTTTCGTCCGTGGGCGGTGTGGAGGCGACACACGACAACGTTCTCGGCCTGCTGTCGCTGATCTTTTGGTCGCTGATCCTGATTGTTTCCATAAAATACCTCGCGTTCGTCATGCGGGCGGACAATCGCGGCGAAGGGGGAATTCTGGCCTTAATGGCGCTGGCGTTTCCGGAGCGCGACAAAGCTGTCGGTGGTCGTGGGATCTGGCTCTTGGTCTCCCTTGGGGTGTTCGGGGCGGCATTGCTTTATGGGGACGGCCTCATTACGCCTGCGATTTCCGTGCTCGGGGCCATCGAAGGTTTGGAAGTTGCCACTCCCGTCCTTAAACCCTACGTCGTGCCATTGACGATTCTGGTGCTGGGGGGGTTGTTCAGTGTGCAACGCATTGGCACGGGGCGTGTGGGCAGCATGTTTGGCTGGGTAATGCTGCTGTGGTTTTTCACGCTCGCGGCGCTGGGGATCAACCAGATTATCCGGGTGCCACAAGTTCTCGCGGCAGTGAATCCGGTTTACGCCATCAATTTCTTTTCCGCGAACGGCTTGGCTGGTTTTCACCAGCTTGGCGCGGTTTTTCTTGTGCTGACTGGCGCGGAAGCGCTCTACGCGGATATGGGCCACTTCGGGCGCAAACCCATTCGCTGTGCGTGGTTTGGGCTTGTGCTGCCGGCATTGTTCCTGAATTACTTGGGGCAGGGGGCACTTGTGTTGCAAGATCCTGAAGCGGCGGTCAATCCCTTTTATCGGCTGGCCCCCGCATGGGCTTTATATCCACTGATCGCCCTAGCCACGACCGCTGCCGTTATAGCGTCACAGGCGTTGATTTCCGGTTCGTTCTCGCTCACGATGCAGGCGGTGCAGCTCGGCTTTGCCCCACGAGTTGCCATTGAGCACACCTCGTCCTCCGCCCGCGGTCAGATTTACATCCCTTGGATTAATTGGGGATTGATGTTTGCTTGCATCGGACTGGTTCTAGGCTTTCGCTCCTCGGACAATCTGGCGGCGGCCTATGGCATCGCGGTGGTATTGACGATGATCATTACCACCTTGTTGCTGTTCTTTGCGGCGCGCCGCTTATGGGGTTGGAGCGGACTGAAAGCCGGGGCGATTTGCGCGGTATTTTTGGCGGCCGACTTGTGCTTCCTTGGCGCCAACCTGACGAAAATCCGACACGGCGGATGGTTCCCGCTCGTGGTAGGTGTCCTTGGCTTTACCCTCATGTCCACCTGGAAAACCGGTCGCCAGCGGCTGCGTCAGCGTTTGATTAACAGCCTCCTGCCGATCGAGGATTTTCTCAAGGACGTGGAAACGACCCAACCTCCGCGGGTGCCGGGTACGGCAATTTTTCTCGCCGGCAATCCTGACGGCACCCCTGCCGCGCTCACTCACAACTTCAAGCACAACAAAATTATCCACAAGCGCGTGGTGTTGCTGACCATTCTAACCGAGGAAATACCGTTTGTGGAAAGCGAGCGGCGTGTCAGCGTGGCGGATTTGGGGCAGGGTTTTCATCGGGTTATTGGCCGCTATGGCTTCATGGAGGAGCCAAACGCGGAAGAAATCTTGAAACTTTGCAAGCCGCACGGCCTGAATTTCCGGGAAATGGAAACGACCTTCTTCCTCAGCCGTGAGACGATCATTGCGAGCGATCGGCGCGGTTTGGCCCGCTGGCGCAAGCATCTCTTCGCCTTGCTGGCCCGGAATGCGCAACCGGCGAACGCCTATTTTCGCCTGCCGCCCAACCGCGTCGTCGAGTTGGGGTTGCAGGTGGAGATCTGACCTGTCGCGATTTTGCGGGGCTGGCAGGGCGGTTGCTAAAAGGCATGATGCAACCATTTCATCGAACCTTGAACGGTGGCCCTGCGGCTTCACCTAAGCGGAAAAAATTCGGGAAAAGCCCGGGAAATCGCCGTTTTTCGTCCATTGGTTGATTGGGTTCCGTTTGCTCCCGGCTTTCCGTTACGCTCAACCATTGTAGCAAAATGGCCACCACGCTTAAATCCAAACCGCCGGCTTGTTTGCTCAAGCGCTACGAACCTGAAGGTTTTTTTGATGAAATGGCCGGCGCCGACGGCAAGGTGCGTCCGCACTATGAGCGTTTTCGCGAATTGTTCCAATCGCTGACCCCTTCGGAGTTTGACCTGAAACGGCAGTCGGTGGACCTCGCGTTTCTGCGGCAAGGCGTCACCTTCAACGTCTACGGCGACTCGGCGGGGACGGAGAAGATTTTCCCGTTTGATCTGCTCCCGCGTATCATTCCCGCCGCCGAGTGGGAAAGGATCGAGCGCGGTCTCGCCCAGCGCATCACCGCGTTGAACCTGTTTCTGCACGATATCTATCACGAGCAGAAGATTCTCAAGGATGGGATCATCCCGCCGTTCTACGTGCTTTCGGGGAAACATTTCCGGCGCGAGTTTGTGAACTTCAATGTGCCCCGGGACATTTACATCCACGTTTGTGGGACGGATTTGATTCGGGATGACCGCGGGCAATACATGGTCCTCGAGGACAACGGGCGCTGTCCATCCGGGGTCAGCTACGTGTTGGAGAATCGTCGCGCGATGAAGCGCTCGTTCCCGGGTATGTTTGAGAGCATTGGCGTGCGGCCAGTGGAAGATTATCCCAGCAAGCTGCTGTGGATGTTGCAGCATATCGCCCCCGCCGGCGTGTCCGATCCAACCGTCGTGCTGCTCACCCCTGGGGCTTACAACTCAGCCTATTTTGAGCACACCTACCTTGCCCGGCAGATGGGCATTGAGATTGTGGAAGGCCGCGATCTCGTGGTGCGCGATGCCCGGGTATTCATGCGCACAACCAAGGGCTTGCAGCCGGTTCACGTCATCTATCGGCGCATTGATGATGATTTTCTCGACCCCACCGTTTTCCGGCGCGACTCCATGCTCGGGGTGCCCGGCTTGGTGAATGCCTACCGTGCCGGTCACGTTTCGCTCGCGAACTCCATCGGCACGGGCATCGCCGATGACAAGGTCATGTATTATTTCGTCCCGCGCATGATCAAATACTATCTCGACCAGGACCCGATTCTGCCGAACGTTCCAACGTATCTGGCCAATGAGGAAGCCGACAAGAAATACATTCTCGAAAACCTCGAACAACTGGTCGTTAAAGCCGCCAATGAATCCGGGGGTTACGGCATGTTGATCGGGCCGAAGGCAACGAAAGCCGAGATTGAGGATTTCCGGCAGAAAGTGGCCGCCGAGCCGCGCAGTTACATCGCCCAGCCGACCATTTCCCTTTCGCGCCACCCGACCCACGTCGCGGAGGGTGACTTTGAAGGGCGGCACATTGATCTGCGGCCCTACATAATTTACGGCGAGAAAATTGAAATCGTCCCCGGCGGGCTGACGCGCGTGGCGTTGCGCAAAGGTTCCTTGGTCGTGAACTCGTCGCAGGGTGGGGGGAGCAAGGATACTTGGGTGCTGTACGGAGACCGCTGATATGCTGAGTCGTGTTGCCAACTCGCTTTACTGGATGTTCCGCTACATCGAACGGGCGGAAAACATCGCCCGCATTGTGGATGTCAATCTGCAACTGCTCCTTGACCTGCGCGATCTCAACGAGCAACGGCTCGCGGAGCACTGGCTGCCGATTGTGCAAACCACCGGGGACGAGGAACAGTTTTTCGCGCTCCACCAAAAGGCGACGGCGCAAAACGTCACCGAGTTTCTGGTCTTCCAGTTGGAAAACCCCAATTCCATCGTCTCCTCCATTTGTCAGGCGCGCGAAAATGCCCGCATGGTTCGCGACCAGATCACCATTGAATTGTGGGAGGAATTGAACCGGCTGTACTGGTTCGTCAAAACCCCGGTGGCGCGGCAGGTGTGGAAGGACAGTCCCAGCGAGTTCTTTCAGCAGATCAAGGCCGGCTCGCTACATATCATTGGCCTTACCGACGCCACCCTCATCCACAACGAAGGCTGGTGGTTCGCCCAGGTCGGAAAGTTTCTTGAACGCGCGGACAAGACCTCGCGCATTCTTGATCTGCGTTATGAAACCCTGCCGGCCAAGGGCGTGCCCAAGCTGGTCAGTCAGGAGGATGCCCTCGAATGGTCCGCCATCCTGCGCTCCTGCAGCGGGTGGGACGCCTATAAAAGCATCCATGGCGCCGAGGTCAACCCGCGGCTCGTTGCGGAGTTTCTTTTGCTCAACGAGGATTTTCCCCGCTCCGTCCGCTTCTGCGTGAGCGAGCTCAATCATGCCTTGCGTCGCATTTCCGGTGTGGCGGAAGGGCGGTTCAGCAATGACGCGGAAAAACTCGCCGGCCGGCTGGTGGCGGAATTGCAGTTCAGCACCATTGACGAAATCTTTGCGAGTGGATTGCATGGCTATCTCGATGCGCTGCAGGGCAAGCTCAACGACATCGGCGCGGCGTTGTTTAATGCCTATATTTTTCAGTCGTTCAACAATCTGGAGGACGAAATTATGGTGCAACAGGAGGAGCAACAGCAGCAGTTGCGGCGGCGGGACGCCTCGCCCGCATGAAACGCATTGGGATCCTAACCGCTGGCGGCGACACGCCCGCGCTCAACGCCACCATCCACGGCGCGGTCGTGCGCGCCAACCAGCTCAAGGTGGAGATCGTCGGCTTGATCAAAGGCTTTAACTGCTTGTTTAATCCGCGCGTCCCGCATGTTCATCTCAATCCGTTGTACCAGGAAATCCCCGAACTGGATCCGACCAAGGGCGGCACCCTCATTGGTTCGTCCTGGGATTTTTTGGATCCCAAAAAGCGGGAGGATCTCGATTTGGTCGTGTCCCGGCTCGAACAGCTCGGCATTGAGGGTCTCATTTGCATCGGCGGCGACGGTACGCTTAACGGCCTTCAGCCGCTCGCCGAGCGGCTGCCGGTCGTGCTCGCACCCAAGACGATCGATAACGATCTGGGCCTGAATTATCCAAGCGAACCGGACGAATGGATCCGGGTAAATGACCCTGCCGCCAAAGCCGGTTTCCGCTACAAACGCGCCCCGTCCAACGCGGTGTTCGATCTCGACCACATCGTCAACTACGTCACGCCGGGCTACGCGACTGCGGTGTTCGTTTCCGCGCAGGGCGTCGAGCGGATCCGCACGACGGCGGAAAGCCATCGGCGCATTGCCATTGTCGAAGTCATGGGCCGGCATTCCGGCTACATCGCGCTGGGCACGGCTTATGGCCGGCCCGACATCATTCTGGTCCCCGAGCATGCTCCCGATCTGGAGCTCCTCGTGCAGCGCGTCAAACACATTTACGATCTACAGAAGAATGTCGTCATCGTTTGTGGCGAGGGCATCGTGGATGAACAAGGCCGCGAGTTGGGCGCGGAATCCAAGTCCACAGACCCGGCGGGCAACATTGTGCTGAGCGGCGCGGCCGAGGCACTCCGCTCGAAGCTGATCCAGATGATCGGTGACAAATATTTTCAGCTCTACCGGCGGGGTGATTCGGCCAAGGAAGCGATCTTTACCCGTAAAGTGGGTCACACCCAGCGCGGGGGCCGCCCCATTCTCTTTGATCGTTTTTATGCCGCCCAACTGGGCGCTGAAACCGTTGATCTGCTCGTCGAGGGCCGCAATAACGCCGTGGCGGTGCTCCAATACAGCTCGGCCAAAGGGTTTCATGTCGAGGGCTATGACGCGAATCGCTTTCGCGACCGCTGGGGGCTGATCCACGCGCGCTCGATGTATCCGGCCCTTTACGATGCCAAGCTGATGAAGCCCTCAAAGCTGGGCATTGACTACCTGATGCCGATTTTCACCGACGCCATCGGGGAGGAAGACGCAGAGCACATGCGCCAAACCCTGTTTGCGGCGGGCAACCTGGCCCAGCCGTATCACTCCATCAACACGGACGTTCACAAACGCATCCGCTATCTCAAGCCGGATTTGGTCGCCGGCCCGGCGGCAGTTTGACCGGGGTATATTTAATAATGTCAATTCACGTCGCTCTCCACCACAAGACCCATTACCAGTATGATCGTTTGGTCAATCTTGGGCCGCAGGTCGTGCGATTGCGGCCCGCGCCGCATGCGCGCACCCGCATTCTGAGCTACTCGCTTCGGGTTTTACCGGAAAAGCACTTCATTAACTGGATTCAAGACCCGCAGTCG
>JADLHS010000352.1 GCA_020848635.1 Limisphaerales bacterium | reverse complement strand
CTTCGTATTGTTCCGCGATCAGCCGCTGCTCACCATAGTATTGGCGAAGCTGCCAGAGCAACAGCGGTTGCGCGGTGCCCCAGCCAACCGGCCCGGCACCTTCCCCAAGCCCCTCGTCGCTGATGCCTACAAAGGGCGCGGTCTCAGTGAAACCGCCGTTGGGCCGGGCGGCATCCGTCAAATCCTGCGCTGACTTCGCGTAGAAACGCGACATGTCGAAGTTCAGCATCGCCATTTCGCTCGACGCCACGATGTCGCCGCCATAACCGAATTTCTCACGATGCGGACAATCTGACTGTACGCTGAAGAGGTTTGACAGTTCGGTCCACAACACCATTTGCTGGATGCGATTGAACAGGTTGTTCGAGCATTCAAAGCTGCCGACGGAGGGCACGTCCGAGTTCAACCGCAGACCTTCGAGCGTATCAAGGGTAGGCTTGCCCGGAAAGCCGGTGACTTCGGCGTAGCGGAATCCGTGGAACGTGAACCGGGGGGCAAAAACTTCCACTCCGTGACCTTTCAAGATGTATTCATCCATCTGGAACGCCGTCTTTGGTTGGCCAACACCGTCGTACTGATAATTCGTTCCCCCGGTTTTGATCTGCCCGACCACGGCGGTCATGCCGTTGAGCGTGCCGTCGGGATAGAGCAATTCACCAAAGCGCAAGCGCACGCGCGTACCGGTTTGACCGCGCACGCGCAACTGCGCCCAACCGGCGAAGTTCTGTCCGAAGTCGAAAATGAAAACGCCAGGCTCGGGTTCAGTGAGACTTATCGGCTTGAGGGTGCGTGTGATCCGGGTGGGCGGCGCGTCTTGCGCGCGTAACCTTCCCAGTTTGGGTTCAGCCGCCAGCACCGCCGTCTCCCAATTTGAATCATCGAACGCGGCCATGTCCCAACCGGGCTGTTCGCGACGGGCGTCATAGACTTCACCGAGGTAAACGCTGTTGCGCAGAATCGGCCCGTTACTTACCCGCCAGGTCTCGTCGGTGACGATTGCCTGCGACGTACCGTCGGTGAACTGGACGAAGAGTTGCACGATGGCGCGCGGTTCACCGACGGTCAGGATGTCCCGCAGGTTGAAGCGCCCCCACATGCGCAAGGGGAGCGGATCAAACCAGCCATTGCCAAGCATAAGGCCAACGGCGTTTTGACCGCGCCGAAGTTGCGCTGTCACGTCATAAGTCGAGTAAAGCACACGTTTCGCGTAACTCGTCCAGCCGGGGTCAAGGATGTGGTCGCCGACCTTTTCACCGTTGAGGCGTAATTCGTAGTAACCGAGACCGCTCACATAGGCGCGGGCGCGGGCGACCTTCTTGTCGAGCGAGAACTCCTTGCGAAACAGTGGCGCGGGATGATCCTCAAATCTCTGCGTTTCGGGAATCGGCCCGGCGGATGTGCGTTGAATCCAGAGCGCCTTCCAGTCGCCCGGTGAGAGCAAGGCCATTTCAAACCAGGCCGGCGGACCATACTCCGAAGGCCGACCTGCGGCATCCCACACCCGAACCTTCCAAAACACCCGCTGTCCGGAACGGAGCGGTTGCCCACCGTAAACCACGCCCAGCGAATCTGCGGACGGAGTTTTGCCGCTGTCCCAAAGGTCGCCTTGATTGCGAGCCAGCTTGGCGGCTGTGGATGCTGCGAGAACCTGCCACGCAGTCTGCACTTCACCGCGCCGCTGAGACTCCAGAATCCAACCTAGTCGCGGCGGCCCCGCATCGACACCAAGGGGATTCATCCGATCCTCGCACTTGAGTCCCGTGGGTGAAACGGCACCGAGAGCGGCTTGGACGGGTAGAGCGAACAGCCGGCTGATGATCAGCAGACCAACAAAGAGTTGAAGTTGAATTGCGCGCACGATCTGTATTCAGGAGGCTTTTGATTTGAACCGGCAAATGGGGCATGGCTTTCGCAAGATCATTGCTTGGCACTCAGGATGGTAACGGGACCAAGCAAGCCCGACGGGAGCAAGCGGGCATTTTTTTTCAACGGAATATTCGTCCGGGTAAAGCGTTTTTCCGGAGGCAGCGCCGCATCGCCAAGAAGCCGGTTGGGCCAGAGGTTCACCACGTCAATCTCCAGCAGGTTGTCCGCAGGCTTCACGGCGCGGGTGATCTCGACCTGCCACGGCGCGGTCCAGACCACGCCCAGGTTCACGCCGTTAAGCCGCACGGCGGCCAGATTCTTCACCCGGCCCAAATCGAGAAGCAATTTCTGATCGGTCGCCAATTCGGAATTCAAGTCAAACCGCTTCCGATACGTCGCGGTGCCGGAGTAATATCGGATGCCGTCTTCCGGCCTTTCAATCCAGTCGCTCAACGTCTCGAACTTTATCGAAGCCGGACCGCCCCAGCGCGGATCGAACTGAACATCCCAGGAACCAGCCAAAGTCTGGAATAACGATTGAGCCGGGGAATTGTGCTGCGCCGATTCGACCGCGGACGTCCGGCGCGTTGCTGGCTGCCGGAACACAACGAATAAAGACTGATAGGGCGCGAAAACCAGCGGGACGACGGTGCAATTGTTGGTGACGGTAAACTCGTTGATCGCTTGCATGACTCCGGTAACGGGATTCCAGATTTCAATCTCTCGGTCCGCGATTCGGAATGTGCAGTCCACCCGGGCCGGCTGATTGCTGCGATTGACGACAGAATACAATTCCGCGTCGCCTATGGAGCGATGAATGAAGTCCAGCGCAGCGGCGGCCTCCGGATATTGAAAGTCAGGCGAGATGCCATCGCCCAGCAAAATCTCCCGCACTGATTTTCCCCAAACCATCCGCCCCCGAACAACGGCAGCTTCCTGAATTTTCTTTCCGTCGCAATCGCCCCAGAGTTCTGCCGCAATCGCGCGCAGTTCGCGATCGCATTGCGGATAATTCTTCAACCCGGGATCGCGCGCTGGCTTTGGCCCGATGATGGTCACTCCCGCCCGCACCAGCTCGCGGAGTTTGCGCGCCACTTCCACCGTCATGGTCTGACTTTCTGGCAACACCAGCGCCCGATAGCGCACTCCATCGGGCAGGACCAGGTAACGATCCTCAACCGCCAGGCGCGTCAACAACACCTGTGTGTTGCAAACGTCATAATCATAGCCGGGGCCGAGGTCGTCCGGCACATGCTTTTGTCGAACGATATTGGGCGACCCATCGCCGTTGTAATACAACACGTCGGCGACAAACCGGCCGGATTGCAGCAAATGTTGGCAGCGTGCGAGATAGTCAAAGAACGCGCCCGATTGTTCCCACCAGGTGATGTTGGGGTTGAAGTGTGTTCCCGCGCCATATTCGTAACCGGGCTTGCCGTCTTCCGGTCGAGTGGCGGTGGACGAGTG
>JADLHS010000351.1 GCA_020848635.1 Limisphaerales bacterium | reverse complement strand
GTCTTTCACGACGAGGTCCATGGCGGGGATGCGGATTTTGATTTCACCTGCGGGCAGTTGAGCGTGAGCGCGGCGACCAACCAGGCGGGCGCGGCCACGAACCGGATGGCTTTCGACCTGATTGAAGCCGAGGGCGCGCTCGAAGTGATTGGCCAAGCCGGCGGCAAACAAGCGGGCCGGCGCGCGTCGGCCCAGCGCGGGGTGTATCGGCGCAGCGAGGCCGTCGTTGAGTTGATCGGGGATGCGACGTGGGAACTTGACGGGCGGGCGGGGCGATCGGACCGGTTAACGGCCCGGCAAGCCGAAGGGAGTGTCGTTCTCGTGGGTAATGTGGCCCTCAAGTCGCCGCGCGAATTGCTGGGGGCGGCGGGCAGCATGTTGAACCCGAGCAATGCGCCACCAGCTACGACGAAAGCTTCCTCCTTGGTGGATCTCTTCGCCCAGCGTTGCACGATCCGCACAAACTGGTTTATCGCCGAAGGCGGCGTCCGCCTGCTGGACCGGACCAATCAACTGACCTGCGACCGGCTGGAGGCGCGCGAGGGTCCGCCCTCCGCGCCGGAAAAGACCGCCAGCGCCACGGGCCATGTGATCGTATCTCGGGCGGGCAGCAGCATCGTCGCCGAGCGCGCGGATTATGCGGAAACGGCTGGCGCCCTCGTTTTCACCGGCGACCCGCGCTGGCGAATTGAACAGAACACTGGCGGGGCCGAGCGCCTTACGGTTCGGACGCGCGCGGGCGAAGTTCTCGCGGAAAACAACGTGCATGTCACGGTGCCGCTGGGGCCGGGCACGGGTTCGTTCCTGAACTTTTTCCCCGGGGATGCAGCGACGAATGGAGGGCCGACGGTGATCGAAGTCGCCGCGCACAGTTTTCTGGCCGCGACCAACGGTCGGCTCGTGACATTCTCGGGCGACGTGCGAACCCGGCAAGCGCCGCCGGCGGGCCGCGAACCGGCCGGCGAACCTAGCTTGCAGAGTGACGAGTTGGAGTTGCGTTTCTCGACCAACGCGCGGCCGAGCATCGAGCGTCTGGAGGCGCGGCGGAATGTGATTTACGAACAAGGCACCCCGGGCGAAACGAATCGCGCGGCGATTTACCGGCGCATGACCGCCCGCCGGCTGGCGGCCGACGCCGATCCGGCCACCGGCAAGTTGGGCGAGTTGGTTGCCGACGGCGGCGTCAAAGTCGAAGAGCCAGGCACCGAAGCGACCGGGGATCGCGTTGCTTATGTCGGTGCCACGGACACCTTCAAACTCACTGGCCATACGATACTAGAGACGCCACAAATGATTTTTACCGAATCCCCGGAAGTGTACTGGAGCCGGGCGCAAAAGAAGTATGTCGCGCGCGAGCCGTTCGTGCTCAAGCTCAAGCCTGGAGCCTTGAAGCAGGCCGGCGAATCGCCGAAGCTACCGTGACATGAGCGAGATGCCAACCGAGCCCACGACCGCGTCGTTGCCGCCCGAACCAGCGGGCGGCATAACGGTTGACAGTCCCCTGCGGCACACGGAGAAGCTCGTGAAGGAATACGGCCAGCGCCGGGTGGTGAACGGCGTGTCCATCACCGTCGGCGCCGGCGAGATCGTCGGTTTGCTGGGCCCGAACGGCGCCGGGAAGACCACCACGTTCAACATGGTGGTCGGGGTCATCCGGCCCGACGCCGGCGCGGTAAAATATCAAGGCCGCGAGATCACCGGCCTGGCGATGCATCAACGGGCGCGGTTGGGGATCGGTTATTTGACGCAGGAAGCCTCGGTGTTCCGCAAACTCTCGGTGGAGGAGAACATTCTGGCGATTCTCGAAACCTGCCGGTTGAGCCGGGCGGAGCGCGCGGTGCGCCTGAAGTATCTACTGGAGGAACTGGATTTGACGGCGCTGGCCAAGAGCAAGGCGTACATGCTGAGTGGCGGCGAAAAGCGGCGGCTCGAAATCACCCGGGCGCTCGTGACCAGCCCCAAGTTGATGCTCCTGGACGAACCGTTCGCGGGTATTGACCCGATCGCGGTTTACGAAGTGCAGAAGATTGTCCGCCGGCTCCGCGATCGCGGCCTGGGCCTGTTGATCACCGACCACAGCGCCCGCGAGATGCTCAAGCTGATTGATCGCGGCTACATCATTGTGAAAGGCCAGGTGTTGATTGAAGGCTCGGCGGAGTTTCTCGCCAACGACCCCAAGGCGCGGGAGATTTATCTGGGGCCGGACTTTAACATGTAAGTAAAAATAAGCTGCGGGAAGAATCAAACGGTGAGCTTTCCCCCCCTTAATCGTAATCGTAATCTTAATCTCCGAACCCCATGAAATCCGAACCCATCACGGTCGAGAAATTCCTGAACGAGCACGGCAAGGAATTGAAGCTGGAACTCGTCGCGGGTGACAAAGGGCTGAAGCGCATCATCCTCGAACCGAGCGTCAACCGCCCCGGCCTGGTCCTCGCCGGGTTCACGCGTTACTTCGCCTACAAGCGCGTCCAGGCTCTGGGCAACGCGGACGTTTATTTCCTCAAGTCGCGGACGCGGGCGGAACGCGAGCGCTGCTACGTGAAACTGTTCAAATTGCGGGTCCCCTGCCTGGTCTTCAGCCGCAACTTGCGACCGGACGCGGAGATGCTCCGCGCTGCGAACCGCACCGGCGTGCCCATCTTCCGCACGCCGCTGCTGACGATGAAATTCATCAACCAGGCCACCCTGGCCCTGGACGCGATGTTTGCGCGCCGCGGCAGCGAGATGGGCAGCATGGTGGACATCCTCGGTGTGGGGGTCATCATCAAGGGCGAAAGCGGCATCGGCAAAAGCGAAAGCGTCCTGGCCCTCATCGAACGCGGTTACAGCCTAGTGGCCGACGACGTGACCAAAGTGACCGTGCTCGATGGCCGCGAGGTGCTGGGCACGAGCGCGGAACTGACGCGCAATCACATGGAGGTGCGCGGCATTGGCATCATCAACGTGGCCGCCATGTTCGGCGTCAAGAGCATCGGCTCGAACAAGCGCGTGGATCTGGTCGTGTCCCTCAAGACCTGGCACGACGTGCCGGACGTGGACCGGCTCGGCATGGAACAGCAGTTCACCGAGATTCTTGGGGTGAAGATTCCGCACATCATCATCCCGGTGAAACCGGGTCGCGACATCGCCCGGCTCATCGAAGTCGCCGCGCTGCACACCAAGCTGACGCTCACCGGTTACAACCCGGCTCAGGAATTAAACAAACGCCTCCTCGCCCAGATGGCCGAAACCTCGAAGGCACCGAAATAAATGGATTATTCAGCGACTTTTGTTAGTTGTAGTGATAGGACACCGATTTGATGAGCGCCAAGAAATCGCCGGACGACGACGGGAACTTTTCCAAAGAGCTGACCGTGGTGAACAAGCTGGGCAT
>JADLHS010000681.1 GCA_020848635.1 Limisphaerales bacterium | reverse complement strand
CTTTGCTCACCCCTACGGCTGCATATTCGGGAAAGACGCGACGGCTGCCGATACTCGTTACGGTGAGGATGCGTCCCCAGCCTTTTTCCTTCATATAGGGCATAGCCGCCTGGGCACAGAGCAAAATGCTGCGCGCATTGATATTAACCGTCCAATCCCAGGCTTTGCTGTCTACTTCTGTAACAGGTTTGAGGATACCGCTGGCTGCGTTGCCAACAAAGATATCGACACCGCCAAAGGCAGCTGCGGTCTCGCTCATCAGCCGATCAATCTGTTTTTCTTCGCCAACGTGCGCCTTGATCACGATGCTTTTCACGCCAAACGCTTCAGCTGCGGCAGCGGTCTCTTCGGCATCATCACGATTGCGAAAGTAATTTATGACAACATTGCAGCCCTGTTGCGCCAAAGCCAACGCAATTCCACGCCCGATCCCACGCCCACTACCAGTGACGAGTGCCGACTTTCCCTCAAGCATCATAGCCATTCCCTTTGCTACCAATCGGTTGCCAACAACTTTGCCAGATCGTCGGCAGAAGTTGTGCCGCGCACCCGCACACGATGCAATTCAAAGAGGTGGTCGGTGGAGTGTGTTGCGCCCGGGAGCGTGGTGATTCCCGCCCAATAGCCTGCACCCTTGAATGCATCGATGGTGTTCTGGTCATATTGCCCCGCAGGATAGGAGATGAAGCGTGCACGTTGCCCAAGCTCATTCTGCAAGGTTTCATAGGTACGTAATGCCTGAAAGACGAGCGAGTCGCGGTCTCGATTTTTTAAACTGCTGTGGTCAATGCCATGCGATTCAATCGACAGACCGGCGTTGTGCATCTCACGCAGCATGTCCCATGTCATATATTCGGGGCGCTGTGCGTTGATGAAATCGACAACGACAAAGATCGTTGCCCGCATTCCGTGCGCCTTGAGCGCGGGGAATGCATTTTCATAGTTGTCGCGGTAGCCATCGTCAAAGGTAAGAATGACAGGTTTTGCGGGCAGGGCGGCACCGGTTGTCAGGTGGTTGATCAGGTCGTACAGGCTGATGGTGGTGTAGCCTTCGGCTTGAATCCTGTCGAGTTGCGCATTGAAAAGTTCAGGCGTCACCGAGAGGTCTTTGCGATAGATATCGGCATTGGCTGGCGGCGTGCTGACGTAGTGATACATCAGGATTGGCACTTTGGCTGTGCGCTGCACGCCATCCCAGTTTAGCTCGCCGGGAATTTGCGAAGGTTGCGGAGCGTTACTTTCGCTTGCAGCAGCAATGGGCTGTGCTAACTGCGCTGTGATGACGGCTGCCGGGTCAACGGTCGGTTCACTGGCTGGCAGGGCAACAT
>JADLHS010000350.1 GCA_020848635.1 Limisphaerales bacterium | reverse complement strand
CACGCGGTCGGTTTCCTGAAACCCGGCGCTGCCCAGCAGCGAGCTTTCGCGGGCGTCAGGGCGGATCGGCAGCCGCCGCACCGTTCCAACCGGGAGCCGTTGCGCGGACACTTGGCGTATGCGCAGCGCCCCGCCCCCGACACTTTCCCAAAATGGCTGCAGCACGCGGTTGGTTGCTCCGAACAGCAAGCACGTCTTGGTTGCGGGCGGCTGACCCGCCGCGTCGAACCAGCGTGTTTCCTGATGCCGCCGTCCGTTCGTGTCCAGCCCGCAGAACCGGAAGAACCCCGGGGTGTCGCTGTGCAAATCGAGTTTTGGATTTCGGGTGACCTCGTATTCAAAGCTTACCAGCAGCGCTTCGTCCGCTCGCAAACTCGTTTGGCCAAACCAGCCATCGCCCTTGCGGGTCAATTCGATGGGAGAATTCGACGCGTCCGTGGCGTTCACGGCGCCGCGCGCGATGGTGATCCGACCCAAGGAAAGGACGCCATCGGTTTCGGCGCCCGCCACCGCCAGCCGCAAATTATCCGTTGACTCGGGCAAGGCCATGCGCAAGTGCAGGTCATATTCCCCTTCGGGCAAATCGCCGGGCAGGGAGAAGCGCGACGCGATATCGTAGGTTTCGCCCGCCATCCAGTTGCGTTGATCGAATCGTGCATCATTGACCGCCCAGACCGCCCGGCCATTTTGGGTCAGGCTCACCCGCAACGGACAAAGACGGTAACAGCGACCGTGAGCGCGGTTTTCCCACGTCTGAAACAGGAGGAGCGGGTCGCCCGGGGCCGCGGCCCTCGGATACGTGGCGCGAACCAAGAAGAACCGATAGCCCATGAGTTTGTGTGTTTCGAGCATGGCCGGGCGATAGCGGTTGTAAAACTCGGTGGCCCCGATCTGCGCCAGCCACCCGATGGGGGTGGCGTAGTTGGCGTGGTGCGATACGATTTCGTCCAGGGCGTTCTGCACAAAATCGTCGCCGGGTTTTGTGTCGGGAAAACCGATCGGCGGTCGGCCGTTCACGTAAGCGTCCAGCCCACCAAAACATTCCATCGTCACCGGTTTGCGCTGCTGGGCGAAAAAGTTGGCGATGAGCCGACCGTCGTATTCCTGTTTGACCGCCCCCCCGACTCCGTCCCGGCGCAGGGTGACGTCCGGGAATTGAAACGCCTCGTCGAAGAGGCTGCCTTGCCGATAGGCGGCATAGCTAGGCGGCGGCCACTCGTAGATGGACAACCCCTGGGGGGCAAATTCACGCTGGCTGTTGGCGGAGGTCATCCACTCGTAACTGGCCGAGAGGTTCAGCCATTTGCGGCCTTGGTTGGCGTCGCGCCAGGCGGCGAGGAGGATGGCGAGCGCTTTTCGCCGCTGCGGCAGATTGGGATAACCATAGCCCGAATGCCATTCGCCCCAGTCGCCGTAGGCGCGGAGGTCAATGGTCTCAATGCGCGGATCGGAACAAAAGCGCGCGGCAAAAACCCGCAGGAAATTTCGCAATCGCTTGCGATAGACCGGATGCGAGTAATCCGGAAAAGAGCGCCCGTCCGGCTGAAACTGCCGGGGCACCCCTTGGGCGTACAGCCATTCCGGGCAACCGGGGAACCGGCCAAACTGATCCGTGCTGAACCGCAGGTGCAGCCGTTTGCCTTGAGCGGCCCAAAAGGCCATCGCCCGATCCATCAGCGCCCAGTCAAATCGATCTGGCTGGGGTTCAACCAAGGCCCAGGTCGAGAGCACCGCCACATCTTGAAACCACTCATACGCGCTGCCATCGGCCACGCGCGGCAGGGACTGACCGGCGTCAATCTCGCCGGGAACGGCGTGGTCTATCAGCACCCAGCCCTTCATGGGGTTATGCAGCGGCGTGTCAATCTCGCGTGGCCGCACGGTGACCCATTCTGCGGCCGGCAGATAGACTCGACTCGCCAGAAGGCAACCACCGACGATCAGCCAATACCACTTATGCCTGACACGCATAATGGTCAGCCATCCCGTTTCGGCCGGCCGGCGACAGTTGCCGTAAAAGGCTTCATTTGTTGGCCAGACTGAGCGCCATGGTCCGGATGAACTCATCAAAATAATCCGGCACGTTCGGTCCAAAGAACGACATGGTGCGCGGCTCGTAACCGTCCATATGGTAGTAGCGTGAGCGAATGACGTAGCCCACGTAGTCGCCGTTGAAGCTGGTGATGACGGCCCCGCTGCCACCGCGGACCCGGAGGAAATCCTTCACGCCGAGCGCCAGTTCACCGCTGAAATCACACGGCGTGGAAATCCAAACCACGTCGTTCAGGCGAAATGCCTGGATGAAAGTATTGGTCTTCACCGGCATCAGCCGTTGCGCGAGCCATGGGCGGAGGCGGAGGTCGTCGGTCACGCGGACGTTGAGCGGGGGCATGGACACGTCAAGCCCCAGGACCCCAAAGGTAATCCAATTCGTAAGTGGGGTGTTTGCGATTTGTGCCAGCAGCGTCCGCGCGAGCGCCTGCCCCATGCGCTCCGTGCCTTCAAAGCCTTTCCCGCCGGACACGGGGCCGTGGCTGCCAACGCCGCCCGCCAGGAACACCGCTGTCCCGCCGGTCGCTTCCTCAACCGTCCGTTGCCACCAGCCGGGATAGTCCGCGCTGAATTCCATCACGTCGCCAGAAAGCACGGTGGCGTGGGCCGAGAAACTCCCCAGCACCCCCAGTTTTCCATGGTCCTGCTTTACCGCCACGTAACTAAAATCGGGATCCACGTTTCCCAACTCGCCCACCAGACGGTTGCGCACAAATTGCGGCGCGGCGAAACGGCCATTACCGAGGGCGGCGGGCTTGAGATCGGCAATCGCATCCCGAACCGCGCTGACGATACGGTCCGCAAACCAGACGCGGGCGCCGGGCTGAAAGCCGCCGGCAAAGGCTTCCGCCACCATACCCTCGCCCCACCCTCCCAAGCTGCAATGCGTGTGCGTGGCGCTGAGATAAATCTGTTCGCGCGACAGTTTTAACTCCGCTTCGATGTGGCGCATGGCGGCTTCGGTCACCTCTGGCGGGATGATCAGAGCGTCCGCGCCGAGCATAACCCCGAGCCGGTTGCCCACCCGCAGAGCCACAGCTTTGACATAGAGATCGTCGTGGACACCGGAGGCCGGTTTGCCATGGCGGTTGCCGTAACCGGCCAACGGCAGCGAGCGGAACTGCCCTTTCGTGGAATCGTCCGTCGGCGCATTGATCGTGGGGGTCAACAATGCGCGGCCGAAGCCCGCCGCCAATTCGCCTTGGACGACCGTATTGGTGACCAGGCTGGCGTGCAATCGGGCTGTCGTCGCAACGTAGTACGGCGCCCGGAAATAGGGGCGGTGATCAACGCCGACGAGACCCAGCAGCAGCACCGCGGCAATGAGCACGGCCAGCGCCAGCGAGAGGCGAACGACGATCCGGAGGAATTTCTTCACGACGCGATCCTACGCGGCTCCGGCCAATTTCAAAGATCAAAGTGGTCAAACTGGGAAAGGAGGCGAACCTTCTCGGTAACAGCAACGTTAACGGAGAGCGGAAACGTCAAACTAGTTCAAGGATTTGGCGGTGGCTGTTTTCCGAGGGACGCACCTGCGCAGAACGATTTGGCCGGACTGACTTTGGAAGCGCCGGCGTTCGTGACGGAATGATCAGCCTCGATCCTCCACCAGTCCCGGTGCGGGCATAAACAGCGTAGCACTTTGCTTCCCGCCGGATCAGTCCAAAAAGCGCATCCATCTTTTCTCGGCAGATGCAATCCTCCGGCGGCGGTCATCAGAGCATGCCGCCCTCATTGTTCGTGAGCTCCGCGCATTTCAGGGTTCAGCCTGACTCCCCTTCCCGACTTGAAATATTTTGCCGCTTGCGGCGGACGGCGGCTTGGGCCAGTCTTCGGAAAATTCAACCTAGAACGTGATATGTCACTTGAAGTGGAACTCCAAAAATACCCCAAAGAAGTCAAATTGAAGGACACCTCGAAGGTGAAGCTGCGTCCGCTCAAGCGCGCGGATGAAAAGGACTTTCACGCGCTGTTCCTCACCATCCCGGAAGCCGAGCGCCTGTTCATCAAGCATCGCGTCACCGATCTCGCCGTCATTCATGAGTGGTGTACGAATATTGATCTCGGTCGCAACCTGCCGTTGCTGGCGGTGGGCGCCGGAAGAATTCTCGGCGTGGCCACGCTGCACCAGCAACTCGGCGGATGGAAGCGCCACATTGGTCGGGTGAGCGTCCTCGTGCAGCCTTCGGTACGCGGCCGCGGCGTCGCCCGAGCGCTGGTGCAGGAGATTGTGGACATCGCCCGCGCCACGGGGTTGGAAAAAGTCGAGGCCGAGTTCATCGGCGGCCAGGTGACGGCGATCCACATGTTCGCGATGCTCGGCTTCAGTGAATTGCTCCGGCTTGAAGCTTATGTCAAGGACATGACCGCCAACTCGCACGATTACGTGTTGATGGGGCTTGATTTGAAGACGGACGAAGAATACGCCAGCGCGGGCGGGTGAACCCGGGGCGGAACAGGGAGTGCCGTCCACCACATAAAACTGTTCCTTCGGCGGTACTGGGAGTGAGGAACCATGCCAGTTGAGCTAACACCGATTGGAAAACCAGACGGGGTGATTAAGTGCTTCGGGTGCCGCGTCTAGGCCGGCCGGTGTAGTGCAGTTCCTGAGCAGCCTAAAGGCGGCACTTACACAACTGAGCCGTCTCAGCCGTCCGGAAGGAAACCGGTTTCCTGACGAACCGCGTTAAACCAACTTGGCCAGCAATTCGTCGTTCGTCTTGTGCTTCTTGAGGGCAGCGGTGAGCGTTTCCATGGCCTCAATGGGATTCAGGTCCACCATCATCCGCCGCAGTTTGCGAATGGACTCGAGGTTTTTGGGGGCAAATAGCTTTTCCTCCTTGCGCGTCCCGCTCTTGGGAATGTCAATCGCGGGATACAACCGGCGGTCGGAAAGTTTGCGGTCGAGGATCAACTCCATGTTGCCCGTGCCTTTGAACTCCTGGAAGATGAGTTCATCCATGCGCGATCCGGTGTCAATCAGCGCGGTGGCGATGATGGTAAGCGAGCCGCCGTGCTCGATCTTGCGGGCGGAGGCGAACATCTTGCGCGGAATTTCCAGCGCGCGCGCGTCCACGCCACCGGTCATGGTGCGCCCGCTCCCGCCGTGAACACTATTATAGGCGCGGGCCACGCGGGTGAGCGAATCCAACAGCACAAATACATCTTTGCCGCTTTCCACGATGCGCCGGCAACGCTCAATCATGAAACGGGAGAGGCGAACATGGGTTTCCAAGTCTTGATCGTTCGAGGACGCCACAACTTCAGCCTTAACCGAACGTTGGAAATCGGTGACTTCCTCGGGGCGCTCGTCAATGAGCAGCACCATGACATGCACGTCGGGATGGTTGGTCGTGATGGCATTGGAGATCTGCTTCAGGATGGTGGTTTTGCCGGTGCGCGGCGGGGCGACGATGATACCGCGCGTGCCTTTGCCGATGGGCGTGACCAGGTCAATAACCCGCGTTTCGAGAATGTCCGAAGTCGTCTCAAGATTGAACTTCTCAATGGGATCAATGCTGGTGAGATTCTCAAAGCGCACCGCTTTCGTGTAATCTTCGAACACCATGTCGTTGACTTTTTCCACCGTCTTGAGCTGGGGGCTGGTGCCACGGTGCGGAGGCTGAGTCGTGCCCACCACGAGGCTACCCTCACGCAAGAAATTGCGCTTGATGGTGTCGGGCGTGACGAAAATGTCCGACGGCTTGGGATGAAAATGGTTGGCGGGCGTCCGCAAGAAGCCGAAGCCTTTCTCGGAAATTTCGAGATACCCGGTGCCATGGTCGTTCCCGGCGGCGACTGGTGCGCCAGCATTGGCGGCATTGCTGTTTTTACTGCTCATAAGACATCTGCGTGTTGCGAAGGTTCGGAATCAAGCCCGGATAAAACCCGATATTGAACTTTGAATTGTGAGAAGTCGCCGCGCGGCCAACCAATGGAAAAAAACCTCAACCAACGCAGCATCAAACCTTCGATCTGCCGTTTGAATAAGCGTAAACCGGTTTCAGCGCAACTCTTTTTTCAAGAAATCCGCGCCATCTACCGGTCCTGTTTGGGCCGATCGTGAACCCCAAAGCCCGCCGCCCACTGAAAGCGTCAACCTCCCACGGCTGCGCGAGCCTCGGCCGCCAGTGCTGTGCTCAAGTAGCGTTCGCCGGTCGAACAAGCGACCGTGACTATCAGCTTGCCTTTGTTCGCGGGTCGTTTCGCCACTTCAATCGCGGCCATCACGTTCGCGCCGGTCGAGATGCCGACGAGCAAGCCCTCTTCCTTCGCCAGCCGCCGCGCCATGGCGAATGCATCGTCGTTGGAAACCTGAACGCACTCGATGATCTGCGGGTTGCCCTTAGCGTCCTTCAAATGCAGGTTCCGCGGCACGAAGCCCGCACCCGTGCCCTGAATCTTGTGCGGGCCCGGTTTGACCGGCTCACCCGCGAGAGTTTGCGAAATAACCGGTGAATCCTTCGGCTCGACGGCGATAGCTTGGAAGGCAGGCTTCTTTGCCGTGATGACTTCGCAGCAACCGGTGATCGTTCCGCCGGTGCCGACGGCGGCCACAAAGATATCGATCTTTCCATCGGTGTCTTCCCAAAGCTCGACCGCGGTGGTTTGCCTGTGAACCTCCGGGTTGGCGGGATTTTCAAACTGCTGGGGAATCCAGGCGTTCGGGGTTTCCTTCGCGAGTTGTTCCGCGCGAGCAATGGCGCCCTTCATTCCTTCCGGGCCTGGAGTAAGAACCAGCTTCGCCCCGAGCATCGCAAGTAAAGTGCGCCGTTCCACCGACATCGTTTCCGGCATCGTGAGAATCAACTGATAACCCTTGGCGGCGGCGACAAACGCCAAGGCGATGCCGGTGTTGCCGCTCGTTGGCTCGATGATGACGGTTTCCTTCTTGAGGATGCCACGTTTCTCGGCGTCCTCGATCATTGCCAGACCGATCCGGTCCTTGACGCTGCCCAGAGGATTGAAGAATTCGCATTTGAGCAGGATGGTGGCATCCAAGCCGGCGGTGACCTTGTTCAATTTGACCAGCGGCGTACGCCCGACGGTTTCCAGGATGTTATTAAAGATTCGGCCCATAAAAATCAGAAATAGTTCGTGTTAAGTGTGTCCAGTGTTGGCCGGAAAGCAAAACCAGGGCAAGCCTTTTTCCGCCAAAAAAATGTGCGCAGCGGACTAAGCCCCCCCTTTTGCGCGTTGGATCAGATTCCATTTCAACCCGCAACCCCGTTGCCCTGGGCTGATCAACCAGTTTTTACTTTCCCACGCGTCCCGGGAAGTTTAGTAGTAATCGCAACACTTTGATCGAACTAACAACATGAATACCAAACTCACCGCCGTTTGGCCCGTTGGTTTCGCACTGATCACCATGATT
This sequence comes from Limisphaerales bacterium, assembly GCA_020848635.1. Lineage (GTDB taxonomy): Bacteria > Verrucomicrobiota > Verrucomicrobiia > Limisphaerales > JADLHS01 > JADLHS01. The sequence goes on along the minus strand of JADLHS010000350.1, from coordinate 17,705 downwards.
CTCAGCCTCGGCAGCGGCTGCACCTCTGCCACGGGCGGCAGCGGTGGCTACCAGCTCAAACAAACGCGCGCGGACATCGATTCGGCGATGGTTCGCTATCATAATCGCGTCGCTTTTGGATTCCTGACGGTCAACGAGCAGCAACAGGTGTCGGTCGCCTACAAGGCTTATCAAACGGCTTTCAACGAGGCGTCGCAACAAGCCCATTCCAATTACAATTCCCCCACGCCGAACCACGTCAAATTACTGGCCGACCAGTTACTCTCTGTCCTTGCTGGCATCCCTTGAACTCGGATTCGAGGGGCGTCACTTGCTCATCGTCTGTGACCGGAGAAAGGCTACTCCACGGTTCGGTTGGTCAGTAAAAACTCCGTCCGCACCAGCCTCGACGAGGCAGGCGCGGAACAACTCCTCGCCGGACGCCACTCCGCGAGGCAGGTCATCCGTGCGGATGGTGTAAGGATGCACCTCAAGTTTAAACTCATGGGCGGTCTTTACAAGGTCCGTAAAAGTGAAGCGCTCACCGTTCCTACCGCTGATCACCTGAGCCAAAGACGGGCCAATGCCGTCAGCAACCTGGGCCAGTTCGGCTAGGCCGGCACGGCTGAGCAGAAATGCGAAGTCGGTTCCCGCCTGGCTCGATTTCGGATCCGCGAGCAATTGAATCAGCCGCCCCTGATAGCCCAACTCCGTGCGGAGACGCTTGACTTCCTGGTAGTCAAAGCATTGGAGAAACACTTTGTCGGTTTTGGTCCGGTACCCATAGCGACCTAGCACCTGCAGGACAATGCGGGAAAGGTCCTTTCCCTGCTCCCGATGCCACGCTGGCGACTTGATCTCCGGGTAAATACCCGCGTTGTGTCCGGTGGTGTGGTTGAGTCCTTGTATGAACTGCAACTCCTCCTCGAATGTCGGGATCTGAAAAGCCCCTTGCCATTGCGGAAACCGCGCCGGAAAGACCGGTTTGCCCGTCCGATGATCGAAGCGTTCGGTCACTTGGAGTTGTTTCAACTCGGCCACCGTGAAATCCAGCGCGTAGTAACGACCATCCGCGCGCTTTCGTTCGGGAAATCGTTTTGCCACATCGGTAACCGTGTCAATCACGATGTCGTGCAGCACGACCGGAATGCCGTCCTTGCTCAAAACCAGGTCCTGTTCGAGATAATCCGCCCCCATGCCGTGTGCCAAGGCCTTCCCGGGCAGGGTGTGTTCCGGCAGGTACCCGCTGGCTCCACGGTGGGCAATGATAATTTTCGACGGCAACACTTCCGCGGTCGCCGACACGAGGATGGCCAGGATCCCAATCACGGTCCAGGATTTCACGTTCAACTGGTGGTGATCCGAAAGTTTTCTTCTACCTATAGATTGGCGTTCACGTGCGGGAGAGTTCCGGAAAAAGTTATTCTTGCTCGTCCTCATGTGGCGAGCCTGAGCTTCGGTAATTTCAGGGTCAAGCGCCGATTTGCCGGTTTGACCCACACCGCTTTACGTGCGTGACCACAGAGGGAAACCGGCGGACGCTGGACATGATACGCCGGGGCGTTTGACATCCCCGTCCGCGTCCCTAACTTGACGTCGCCATGTTAACGCCAGCGCCCGTGCCGGCCATCCGCCTGCGCGGGGTCCGGCATAACAACCTCAAGAACTTTGATCTCGATCTGCCGCTGCATCGGCTGATCGTCATTACCGGCTTGAGCGGTTCCGGCAAAAGTTCGCTCGCCTTCGACACACTCTACGCCGAAGGCCAACGGCGCTACATCGAAACGTTCTCGCCCTACGCGCGGCAGTTTTTCGACCGCATGGACAAACCACAGGTGGACAGCATCGAGGGGATTCCCCCCGCGGTTGCGATCGAACAGCGCAACGCGGTGCGCAGCACCCGTTCCACCGTCGGCACGATGACCGAGATTTGCGACTACATGAAAGTCCTCTGGCCACATGTGGCGCAATTGCACTGTCGCGGCTGCGGTCAACCGGTGCGGAAAGAATCACCGCAGAGCGTCTGGCAAAAGCTGGCTGCGGAAGGTGGAAAGCGGAATGCGGAGTTGCTCATCACCTTTGAACTACCCCTCTCAGAAAAGCTGTCGCTGGCCGATTCCCTTGCTCTGATTTCCAAACAAGGCTATCAACGCTTGCTGTTGAACGGCGAAGTCGTGCGATTGGACGATGCGATCCACCTTTCCGCACTGCATCCTCCGCACTCCGCACTCACGGTCATTCAAGATCGCCTGAAGCTGAGCCCGCATACCCGGTCGCGGTTTATTGAAGCCTGCGAGCAAGCTTACCATTTTGGAAAAGGCAAACTGACCATTTGGGAAATCCAGCCGCCAGCCGCCGTCCGTCATCCTCGTCATTTCTCCCACCGACTCCACTGCGCCGACTGCGACCTGGAATACGCCGAGCCGTCCCCCGCCCTGTTCAGTTTCAACCATCCGCTCGGCGCGTGCCCCGCGTGTAAAGGCTTCGGCCGCCTCATCACCATTGATTACGAACTCGCCATCCCGGACCGCACCCTCACGCTGGCGCAGGGCGCCGTGAAACCCTGGCGCACCGGCACGGGCGCGGAGTGCCAGGCCGACCTGAAGAAGTTCTGCACGGCGAGCCACGTCCCCATGAACGTGCCGTTCGCCGCACTTTCCGTGGAACAGCAATGGTGGGTCATTGAAGGCGAAAAGGGCTACGGCATTGACGAGGACCATCAGTGGCCGCGCGCGTGGTATGGCGTGAAGGGTTACTTCCGCTGGCTGGAAACCAAGTCCTACAAGATGCACGTCCGCGTGCTGCTCTCCCGCTACCGCGCCTACACCAAGTGCACCGCCTGCGACGGCGCACGACTCAGGCCGGAAGCTTTGCTGTACCTTCTCCCCGTGGCCGCGGACATAAGTCCGCGCAGATTAAATTCGGTATCGTCCGTGCCGGCTAACATCGGCGGCTACGAACGCCTGGCGCTCACCGACTTTTACGCCCTGCCTGTTCGCGATGCGCTGGCTTTGATTGATTCACTTTCAAAAGCACGCGCCACACCCGCCGCCGCGCGCAAACAACCCAGCGACCCCATTTCTCACGCGCTTACCGAAGTCCGAAGCCGCCTCGGCTACTTGAATGAGGTCGGTGTTGGCTACCTGACCCTGGACCGGGCCACCCGCACATTGAGCGGCGGCGAAACCGAGCGGGTCAATCTCACCACGTGCCTGGGCACGCGTTTGGTCAACACGCTTTTTGTCCTCGACGAACCCAGCGTGGGCTTGCACCCGCGCGATACGGATCGGCTGGTTCACATCCTCGAAAAACTTCGCGACACAGGCAACACCGTCGTCGTCGTCGAGCACGAAGCCAGCGTAATGCGGGCAGCGGATCAGATTGTGGACATCGGCCCCGGCCACGGCGCGACCGGCGGGGAAGTGGTTTTTCAAGGCCCGCTCCCGGAACTCCTCAAATCGGCAAAATCACTCACCGGCCAATACCTCAGCGGGCGGAAACAGGTTGCAATTCCAACTCGTCGGCGGGTCAGTTTGGCGTCCCGCCTGAAGGTGGTCGGCAACTCCAACCGCGTACACACGGACCTCCAAACCGAAACGCTGCGTATCGAGAACGCAAATCGGCATAATCTTCAGAACCTCTCGGTGGTGATTCCGCTGAATCGGTTCGTCGCCCTCACGGGCGTCAGCGGCTCCGGCAAATCAACGCTCATTCGTGACGTGCTGCTGCCCGTGTTGGCCGAGAAGCTGAAGAGCCAGGCCAGCCCGGCCAAGGCCTCCGACCGCCTGGATGCCGGCGAAGGCCCGAGTGGCGATGACGAGGAAGCCGCGCTCCGCGCTCCGCAATCCGTGATGATTACCGGCTTCGAATCCCTGGGTCAGGTCGTGCTCGTGGATCAGTCCGCACTCGGCAAAACGCCACGCTCGAACCCCGCGGTTTACATCGGCGCCTTCGATGACATCCGCGAAGTCTTCGCCCAATCCGCCGCCGCCAAGCAGCGTGGACTCAGCGCCAGCGCGTTCAGCTTTAATTCCGCCGTCGGCCAGTGCGAACGGTGTCGCGGCGCCGGCTTCGAGAAGATTGAAATGCAGTTCCTCAGCGATGTCTTCATTCGCTGTCCGGACTGCAATGGGCGGCGGTACCGGGCGCATATTCTGGAAGTGAAAGTTGATGCCAAGCAAGAGTTGTTAGTGGAAAGTGCCCACGGTCCAGCGCGACGCAGTTCTCAACGAATAACTAACAGCGCACCTTCAACCACCTCGTGGTCCATCGGCGACATTCTCGAAGCCACGGTGGACGAGGCGATTGATTTCCTTTCTGGTTTCGCAGACCTGAAATCCTCCCTGCGCGCCGTCGCCAGCCTTAAGCTTTTGCAAGAAGTCGGTCTCGGATACCTGCGGCTTGGTCAACCGATCAACACGCTCTCCGGCGGTGAAAGCCAACGGCTGAAGCTGGTACGGCATTTGGCGGAAGCGGTTCATGTTCCTGTGGCCGCCGACGTAAATCGGCTCGCCTCACCCCCCGAAAGCGATCAGAGCCGAGTCACGTCGGCGGCTACGTTGTTTCTTTTCGACGAACCCACCACCGGGCTGCACTTCGACGATGTGCGCGTGCTGCTCCAGGTTTTCCAGCGCCTCGTAGACGCAGGCCACTCCGTCATCGTGATTGAACACAACCTGGACGTGATCAAATGCGCCGACTGGGTAATTGACCTCGGCCCGGAGGCCGGAGATCAGGGCGGCCAGATTGTGGTGACTGGAACGCCAGAGGATGTGGCAAAGTGCCAGATAAGCCGCACAGGCCAACATCTCAAACCAGTGCTGAGCAGGCTTCCAAACAAGAAGGAGTCCAAATGCAAATGAACCATATGCTTTGGCCAAAACCGCTGATTGCTGCCCTGCTCTTCTGGATTGCGCTGATTAGCAACGATGGCACGAATTACCTGGGGAGCGATCCCCTGACCGGCCAGTTCAACGCAACCCTCACAGAACTTAAGTCCGATTACCAGTTCACCGGATTCTTCCTTGTCTTCAAGTGAAAAAAAAAGACCCCAACGCCATCTGCATTCACGGCGCGCGCGAGCACAACCTCAAAAACATCTCGCTCGAAATCCCGCGCGACCAATTCGTCGTCATCACCGGCGTGAGCGGCTCGGGCAAAAGCACCCTGGCGTTTGATCTGTTGTTTGCCGAAGGGCAGCGGCGCTTCCTTGACTCGATGAACGTCTATGCCCGGCAGTTCGTGCAGCAGATGGCGCGGCCCGAAGTGGATTTGATCACCGGTATTCCGCCTACGGTCAGCATCGAGCAACGCACCACGCGCGGTGGCGGTAAGAGCACGGTCGCAACGGTCACGGAGATTTATCACTTCATCCGCCTGCTCTTCGCACGGCTTGGGACACAGTATTGTCCGGACTGCCAATTGCCAGTCGAAGCCCAGACGCGCGATGAACTCGCCAAACATCTTCAATCCGAACTCAAACAGCGAGGCGACCTGCTGCTGCTCGCACCCATCGTGAAGAACCGAAAGGGTTTTCATACCGATGTGGCCGAGTGGGCGGCGAAGCATGGCTACAAGGAAATCCGCGCGGACGGAAAAATGTACGACACGAGCAAGCCCTTCCGCCTCGACCGCTTCAAGGAACATGATGTGGAGATTGTTGTCGGCGTGGCTGCTTCTCGTAAGAGCGCGGCTAGGTCAAAGCAAGAAAACCAGCCGCGCTCTTACGAGGCGCAGCTACAAGTATTGATTGATGAAACCCTGAAGCTCGGCAATGGCACCTTGTTCGCCTTGGACGATCGCAAACACCTGGTAATCCACTCGACGGAACGTTCCTGCCCGAAGTGCCGCCGCTCGTTTGAAGTCCTTGACCCGAAGAATTTCAGCTACAACTCATCGCACGGCTGGTGTCTGAAATGTCGTGGGTTTGGGGAATTATTTTATCTGCCCGACGTGGAACGCGGCGCGAATGCGGACTCCGTCGAGGAAAGTTGGTGGAGTTGGGCGCAGGAACGGGAAGTCTGTCCGGACTGCAACGGAGCGAGGCTGAACCCTTTGGCACGAGCGGTACGGCTGAAGGTCGGGGCAACCCGCCACCACTTCCCCTCCGTGCCGCGCACCGATCCGACCATTGACGACTTCTCGGCCTTGGACGTCCAGGCGGCGCTGGAATTTGTCCGCAAGATCAAGTTCTTCGGGCGCGAGGCAGAAATCGCCCGCGACATTCTGCCGGAAATCTCCGAGCGACTCAAATTCCTGAGCGAAGTTGGCCTCGGCTATATGCAACTGGGCCGCGCCGCGCCAACCCTATCCGGCGGCGAAAGTCAGCGCATCCGGCTGGCGGCTCAGCTCGGCTCGAATCTCAGTGGCGTGCTGTATGTTTTGGATGAGCCAACGATCGGCCTGCACGCGCGCGACAATGAACAGTTGCTTTCCGTTCTCAAGAAACTTCGGGGCCGTGGCAACTCGGTGGTCGTCGTCGAGCACGACGAAGAAACGATGCGCCAGGCGGATCACATTATTGATCTCGGGCCGGGCGCGGGCGTGCATGGCGGGCAGGTCGTGGCCGCCGGAACGCTGGCCGAGTTGGCCCGACATCCGGACTCGGTGACAGGAAAATGTTTGCGCGTGGAAAAGAAATTTCCGGCCCGAGGCGAGCGCAGACCGGTAGCCACCGACGTCGGGCGTGGGAAAACTGCGAAACCGAGCCCGGAGCTCCGTCCAGTTAAGGCGGCGGCGACAAACCTCCGACTCACGTTGCGGGGCGCCGCCGTGAATAATCTCAAGAATCTCACGGTGCATTTTCCGCTCGGGCGGCTGGTGCTGGTGACCGGCGTGAGCGGCTCGGGCAAGAGCACTTTAGTCCGGGAATGCCTGTTGCCGGAATTGCAAGCCGCCCTCGCCCGGAAATCATCCGCCAAGCCGCACCGGCTGACGGGCCACGAAACGCTGAAAGCCGTCTATGAAGTTGACCAATCCCCCATCGGCCGCACGCCGCGCTCGATCCCGGCCACGTATGTCGGTTTCTTCGACGACATCCGGGCTTTGTTTGCCCAAGTGCCAGAGGCGCGCATCCGCGGTTATTCGGCAAGCCGGTTTTCCTTCAACAGCGCGCAGGGGCGGTGTCCGGAGTGCGAAGGCGCCGGCCAGATCAAACTGGAGATGAACTTTCTGCCCCCGGCGTTTGTGCGCTGCGAGACGTGCGGTGGGTCACGATTCAATCGCGAAACGCTCGACATCGAATACGCCGGCAAGAACATCGCGCAGGTGCTCGACTTGTCCGTGGAGCAGGCGCTGGAGTTCTTTTCGAGGGTGCAGAAGATCAAGCGCGCCCTGGAAGCGTTGCATGACACCGGGCTGGATTACCTCAGGCTCGGGCAACAAAGTCCGACGCTAAGCGGTGGCGAGGCACAACGCGTGAAGCTGGTGACGCATTTGTTGACTGGATTAAAAGAGACGCGCGACCTTCCCCTCACCCGGCCTGATGGCGTCCCCTCCAAACGCAATCTCTTCATCCTCGAAGAACCAACCATCGGCCTGCACAGCTCCGACGTACGCCGGCTCGTCGGGGTCTTGCAACGACTCGTAGATGCCGGTCATTCCGTCGTGGTGATCGAACATAATCTGGATTTGATTGCCGAGGCCGATTGGGTCGTTGACCTTGGCCCGGAAGGCGGCGCAGGTGGCGGGCAGATTGTGGCCGTGGGCACGCCGGAGCAGGTGGCGCGGAATAAAAATTCGCACACCGGCCGATTCCTCCATAAACTTTTGCCAAAGTCATGAGTGAACCGTATGAGGAAGTCTTCGCGGGGGAAGCGACGCTCCGTCTGCCGCCGGGCCGGCGACATGAGTTGATTTGTTCCCGGTTGCACGCGGCCGTAAAGTCAACCGTGGCAAACATCGCCAGCACCCGGCTGTTGGAACCACGGACGGCCGTGGAAATGCCGCATGCCACCCGGCTCTGCCCCGACCTGGCGCTGATCACCGCCGCCACGCACAAACTCTGGCTGGCCGCCGAAATCGTGAATTCCGAGGATCACCACGCCGACACGGTGCTCAAGAAGGAACTCTACGAGACGATCAAAGTTCCGCGCCTCTGGATGATTGACCCGCGCTACGGCAATGTGGAGGTCTATCACGCCACACCCTATGGGCTGGCACTCAAGGGCATTCTGGCCGGACGGGAAGTGCTGAGCGAGGTTCTGCTGCCGGAATTTGCCCTTGTCGTTGCCGAGTTGTTTGCTCCGGAGTAACCCCCGGCCCTGAGAAGCACGCGAGCGGCGTTACCGGGAAGTCTTCCCGACGACCGAACGGGGTGGACGTTGGATCTGACGCGAGAGCCCGATCAGCAAACCAATCACAATCGCGCAACTGCCCCAGAACTGTCCCCAGTGCAGTTGCTCGCCGAGCCAAACCCGCGCCAGCAAAACGCCGAAGACGGGTTGGGCATAGATCGTCAGGACCGCCACGCTAACCTCGCCCTCGCGAATCACCAAAAACCAGAACGCGTAACCAAAAGCGGTGCAAACCCACGCCAGCGTGAGCACCAGCGCCCACTGCGGCCCCGGTAGCGCGACCGCCGCCGCGAGCGTTTGCCGGCCATCAATCATAAGGTTCGCCGCCGTACCCACCAACAGGCTCAGCGCGACCACCTTCACCGGCCCGGCGCGAGCAATGAGCGGCTTGCCAACAATTGAGAATGCCGCTTCGCAAATAAAGGAAGACATGAAGATCAGGCTCGCCCCCAGACCCACCCAGTGAAAATCCGCTCGCCATACGCCGTTTAGCAACACCACCCCGAGCAACCCAAAAGCAAAACCCACCATCCGACGCGGCCCAATGTGTTCGCGTAGAAACAGGGCCGCCGCTATCCCCGCCAGCAGGGGCTCGATGGCCGTCAGCACCGACGTATTCGACGCCAGACTCAGGCTGTTGCCATACACTTGAAGCCGATGGCCCAGCGTGAACACAATAAGTCCCATACCGCACGTCACGAGCAGATCGCGACCGCGGGGCGCGATTCCCGGCAGCCACGGCCAAAGCAGCAACAGACTCAGCCCGGCGATCCCAAAGCGCAGCGTGACGATACCCCCAACGCTGAGGTTAGCGCCCAGCACTTTGTAGGCGGACAACGAAGCCGCCCAAAAGAAATTCAACACCAATAAAATGATTAACGAGGCAGGTTTCATTTCGCATCCGACTCCCAGTCCATCGGTAGCCACAGAACGCAAAGTTTGCGTAATTCCTTGGTGGATGGCGATAGAAACCCAAAGCCGGGTCAGGACATGAACCAGGTTTGAAACGCATTGCCAATAGGGTCGCCAAAGCTCACTGTTGAATAGGCTTTGGTTCGACCAGGGGTTTCTCGGCTTCGGGATGGATTCGATTACCGGCTCGATCGATCAGAGTAGGCGTGACAAAAATCACAAAGCGCTGGTCACCTGATTTCTTGAACACCGCAATGGTTTGGCAATCCCACACCACCGCACTCGCAATATGGTTGGTGTCAGCCATGAACGGCAGGTGCAACGTGCCGTCATCTTTCACTTGGTAAGTATCTTCAAGGCGCCCAATCAAGGTGAGTTGAATGGTTTGACCGTCCGATCCTACAAGTGGCACAACATCGAGGATTGGGCCAACAGCCTTGATTCCGTTGCTATTGGTCACCGGCTCAGCCGAAGTGATTTGAGCCTGCCGCCCGGAGAGCGTGGTCACGTCCATCTCACTCATCAACTGCAGGGATTTCGATTCTCTGATCTCTTTCAAAACCAACTGCATTTGATTCTCATCTATGATGCTGCTCTGCCCTTCGCCTGTCAGACCGAATGCAGCAAAGTCATCTGCGGTGCCACTAACAAAGCGCGCTTTAACATTTATTTGATGCTCAGACTGTTGCTCGGTTGAGCTATCGGAAACTTCCTTCCTCACGACAGTGGAGGCCCCCGCTTTAGCATCGGCGATCTCCCGCCGCAAGCGGCCGACTTCACCGCGCAACCGGAGCAACTCCAAATGTTCGCCCCGCAAGCGCTCCAACTCTTCTGCGTCGCCGCGGGCTAACGTCGCCGTCTCAGCATCAGAGGCGGCACCAGATTGCTGCATTGCGTTTAAAGCGGCGTTTTCCGTTCTGAACTGATTTAGCTTTTCGTGCTGCATGAACAAAGCCACAAACGCCCCTAATGCGCAGGCTATCGAAATCGCCACCTTCAACTTGGCCGAAGCAATCGCACTCCACACCGCCGCCACCCCTCCCGTGGCAGCCGCCGTCGCCAGCGAAGCTCCCACGACCGTGCTCAGCAGTGCGGCGGGCGCAGCCGAAACCGCTTGCGCGCCCAACACCGCCGCCAATGCCGCAGCCGGGGCGGCCACCCCTCGCACGGCGAGGAGGGTTCGCAACTTTTCCAACGCCCGTTCGACACGCATCCGCGCCGCGTTCTCGCTCAGGCCAAGCTTCGCCCCAATTTGCAGAAACGGTTTACCCTCAAAGTAGCGTTGCAGGATGGCCTCCCGATCCGCCTCCGGCAGTTCGTGCATTGCGTCATCAATCACGGGCCGCAGTTGTTCCCACGAAGCCTCCGCCCCCGTATTCACATTGGTTTGCTGCATGAGATAAACCTCCTGTTCCCGCTCGCGTCGCCGTTGTTCACCCCGGACGGTTTTCGTCGCGGCGAAATGAGTGCTGGTATAAAGCCATCCGGCCAAAAGGGAGTGTTGTGACAGCGAGGCCGCTTTTCGAGCCAAGTCGCCGAAGACGCTTTGGGTGATGTCCTCCGCAAGATGGACATCACCACCGACCTGCCGTATCGCTGCCGAGTACACCAGGTTCAGATGCCGCCGGACCAGTTCGGTAAACGCCTCCTCGGAACGGGTTTCGGAGTAGCAGCGAAGCAATTCAGCATCTTCGATCATGTTCATTTCAAGTTGTAGCACCCGCCGAAACAAAAACCGCACAAAAATCTTTTCGCCCGCCCCGGTCATATTACCTTGGTGGCGAATGCGAATTGGATTCACCACTGATGCGGAGGTCGAGGTCCTCGACTGGGCAAAGCAGCACGGTTTCGGCGCCATTGCCTGGATGCGGTTCGATCAGAGTTTTGCCGCCCCCGGCAAGGAACACTGGCGCGCGGCCGCGGAACGATTCGGGGCGGAAGCCCGGGCGCGCGACATCAGCCTCTCGACCATCGGCGCGTTCTATCGCAACCCCCTCGATCCGCGCCAAACTGAGTTTGCCCGCGCCGCCCTGCATCGGGCGATTGACGTGGCCGAGTTGCTGGGGGTGCGCAACGTTTCCGGTTTTCCCGGTGGCGTCATCGAGACCACGATCAATCCCCGCGGCGGCCAGCCCGCGATTACCCCGTTGGAGAATTTCATCCCGCAGATCGTCGCGTTCTGGTCACCGGTGGCCAACTACGCGGCGGACCATGGCGTACGGCTCGCCTTCGAGCATTGTCCCCAGGGCGTGTTTCGCCTGCCGGTGATGAATTACAATCTGTTCGGCCAGCCGGCGAATTGGGAGCGGTTCTTCAACGCAACTCCGTGCGAGAACATCGGCCTCGAGTGGGACGCTGGACATTTGATCTGTCAATTTATTGATCCGGTGGAAAACCTGCGGAAATTTGGCGCGAAGGTGTTTCACGTGCATGCGAAGGACGCGTTTATCAACCGGCCATTGCTCGAAACGTACGGCCCGTGCCATCCGGGCGTGGCGGAGCACCGGTTGCCCGGCTTTGGCCAGGCGAACTGGTCGGAGATCATTCACGAGTTGATCCGCGCCGGCTATGATTCCGACCTGAACATCGAGGGCTTTCACGACCCGGTTTTCAAGGATCACCCGGCGGAGATCAAGTCGCCGCTGGCAGGAGCGAAGCTGGAACGCCAAGGCTGGCTGCTGGCCAAACAACACCTGCAACAGTTTCTGCCGGCCCGGGACTGACCAAACACTACGGTGACTTTACCCGATAGAAGCGGGCGCTTGGGCCGACTTGGGTGGTGAAACGATACGAGTTGCCCGCCACATTGGTCGTCAAGGTCGCCGCCGCATTGGTTGTCCACGCACCCGTGAGTTGATCCGCTTGAAGGAGTTTGAAGCTGGCATACGCGGTGGTGGTGAAATCGAGCAGCACCTGGCCGCTGCTCACCACCGGCGGGCTCATCGTGATTACCGGCGGGGCGACGATGGCGGTGACATATTTTGCCGGCCCCCACCCCAACGGAAACTCGGTGAAGAGGTAGGCGCGGACATCAAGGTTGTAATTCGTGGTTTGCGGCGGCGTGAATGTGAAGTTGGTCGTCGCGACGGTGTTCGTGCCAAGGACGGTCCATACTTCGGCGTTGGTGACTATGATATCGTCCAGGTACCAACCGACGCCCGCCGAGGTTTGCGGATAATAACTTCCATTCCCAATTTCGTATTTGAAGCGAAGGCGAATCTCCCGGTTCGAGTAAGCACTTAGCCCAAAGGGGCGCGTCGTAAATGAAAGTTCACCGGGACCATCCGAACCGGACTGGCTGTAGATATCGGCCCAACTGGAGCCGCTGTCGGTTGAAACTTGAACTCGTGCAACCTGCACTTCGCTGGCATAGCCGAGCCGGCTCCTGATGGAAAGGGTGGCGTTGGTTTTAGGAACAAAAGCTTGGTTGAGGGTGAGAAACTGATCGGTCGGCGGCGTAGGATGGGCGAGGTGATAAGAATAGGAGCCGGCGGCGGCTACGCTGGAGTCCCGAACTACATACCCGGCGCTGGCATTCACCGTAACATTTGTCAGGCCGTTCTCGGCGCCATCATTCAGAGTGTAGCCACTGGGTCTTGTGACCCGCCATTCGTAGCTGGTCGCATTGGTAATCGGCGTAAAGCTATAGGCATTGGCCTGCCCCACTCCCGGATTTGCGGTCCCGGAAATCGTCGTCGGCGCATAATCCGCTCCGGGGACGGTGGGATCAAACAAAGTCACGGTGTACGTGAAACCGGTCGTCACCGTGCTGTATTGGATGTTGGTCACAGTGATGGTGTAAACCGTGTCCGTTCCGCTGAACGGAAATGTCGTGGCCTCGCTCGTCGCATCCAGGCCCATCGGCACCCAGACCAGGGTGTTTTCTCCGTATCCATTAAGGTAGGGCTGTAAACTTACCGCCACACTGACACCATTGCTTTTCATGCTGACGGTGGCCGCGCTCAGATTCGCGTTGGTCAGCGCGAAGGACCATTGCGGATAGGCGAGTGGATAGGGCAGATAGCCGGCGGGAGGCCACGCAACGTAAGGCGTGCGAGTGGCGGGCCGCGGGCCGCCGAAATTTCCATCGAACACCCAGGTTGCATTGGCCGAGTTGAAGCCGCTGGCGGCGGGCACGTCGCCCGTTCCCATCACCTGCGTTTGCGGATAGAACAGCCAGCGCCGATGGCCGACTTCGTAGTTGTTCGCCCCAAAATCCCAGATGTACGCCGAGATCGCGTCCGCCCCGGCGTTGCCGATGGCGATGTTCGAGTTGGAGGCGGCATTGTCTCCGTTGCCGGTGTAGCAGGACCAGGAAGTGGGTGGATGATGGCTCAAAGCGCCGTTCCGCGACATAATCACGGCGGCCTCCTGATCCTTGGCGTTGAGCGTCGGGTCCAGCGTCACCGCCGCGGGCATTCCCGCCATGGCCCGAAACCAATTGATCCGCCGCAAGACGGCCTCCTTGAACGCGGTGGAATTCGTTCCGGGCGTACACGTCGCGACATCCGACGTGGTGAACATCGGCACGCCGTCCGAGGCCAGGTACACCGAGTTGTAAAATGAGCGGACCTGCTCGCGGGAATTGGCGTTCACGCTAAATCCCCCCGTCACGCTCAAAATGGAAATTCCCGTGGGCAGACCGGATACATCTTCTGGCGCAGTCGGCGGGTCACCGAGGATTACGGGGGCGGAAACCGCGCTCCGTGATGTCCATAGGCCGACCCCGATGGCCGCGACAAAAATAGTGAGTGATGGAATACGCATGATGCAATTTTAGCCTGCATTAATGGGCCGCGAAACGAAACGTGGCGGGATTGATGCCACGGCCCAGCATAGGCCATTGCCAGCCCGTGGCGAGATTCAAAATGACTTTTCAATGGCATCGCCAACCCCCGCCCCACCGTGAGCAATTTTCGCGTTCGCGGCGATTGCATGCCGATTGAATGCCACCGCATCCTCATAACGCACACCGCGGCCGCCAAAAATGTCGAGGGCGGAACCGATGGTCAGATCAACCTGGCCTTGCCCCAGTCGCGTCACCGCTTCCAGATCGGCCAGGGAGTTGGCGCCGCCCGCGTATGTCACCGGGATCTTCGACCACTGCCCCAATTGCGCGACGAGCTCGCCATCAATGCCGCGACACAGGCCTTCGACGTCCACGGCATGGATCAGGAATTCCGCACAACAGCCAGCGAAACGCTCAAGTGTGGCCGCCGACAATGTCACATCGGTGAATTTTTGCCAGCGATCCGTGACGACAAAATACTTCCCGTCCCGTTGGCGGCAACTCAGGTCGAGCACCAGTCGCTCCCGGCCAACGATTTTCACGAGTTCCCCCAACCGCTCCCGATCCACCCGGCCTTCGCGAAACACCCAACTGGTCACAATGACGTGCGAAGCGCCGGCATCCAGCCAACTGCGGGCATTGGTGGCATTGACGCCGCCGCCAATCTGCAATCCACCCGGGTAGGCCGCCAAGGCCGCGCGCGTCTCCGTTTCGTTGCCTGGGCCCAGCATGATGACATGGCCCCCCGTCAGGCCGTCACGACGATAGCGCTCCGCGAACCAGGCCGCACCGTGGTCCGAGACAAAGTTCGTCGCCAGCCCACTGGACTGGGACTCCAAGGTGCCGCCGACGATTTGTTTGACCCAGCCTTCATGCAGGTCAATGCACGGACGAAACATGGACGCAAGCTAGAGTTCCGGCTTTGAAGTTCCAAGTGTCAAGTTGTCGGAGCGCTGCCGCATTTTAACAAGATCCTTCGGACCAGACCCTGATTTCACAGACACACCAGCGGCATGCCGCGCGGCAGGCGAATGACCACCGTGCCTGCAATCTTGTCGTGCCAGGTTTGCTTGTCCCGATCCCAGATCATCCACAGGAAGCCCAGGAACAGCACGATGACTGAAAGCACCGACGCCAGTCCGCGAACGAGCGCCACCGCAAACGTCACCGGTCGGTCGTCTAAACGAACGACTTTCAGGTTCAGCACAACACCACCCACCGTCGTGCCCTTCCAAGCCCACATACCGGCGAAGTACGCCAACGCCACCAGGAATCCCTGGGGCGGGCCGCCCACGAGCGTGCCTAGAATACTCACAATAATTACGTCCAGAAAAGCGGCGCCGAGTCGTTCCCAAAAACTCGCGCGCGGGAAACTCAGAACCTCAGAAGGCGTCGCAGATGGGCTCATTGGTACGGCCATAGGCGTGGGCGGCAGTCCGGCCTCGGCGCGGCCGCTCGCCGGCGGCACACCATATTCAGGCGCCGTTGCAGGCGGTGTACCAGCGGCGAAAGCGGCCGTGCTGCCGACAGTGGTCGGCCAGGCTTGACCGGGCATCGGTGCTGGCGGCGGCGGCGTGGTCGGACGCTCGGGCAGTTCGCGGCGAAAGCTTCCAAATGCCGCCGTGATCGCAACGCCCAAACCCCATAGAGCGGTGAGGGCCAAAGTGATCAAGCCGAGAATGGGCACAAGGTAAACCAGTGTAAGAATCAGACTGCCGATAAGAAACGCCACCACCGGCTTGATCAGCGGAGTCATCCCAAACGCGCGCCCCAGCGACTGGCCAAGGTACTCGAGGAACGCCACCTTGCCGATCAACGCCCCGAAGAACAATGCAGCCACGAGGAACGGAAAGACCACGACCCCGATGCCGGTCGCCGCCAGGAGCAAAAAAATCAGCGGGAAGAGTATTAGGGTGAGCAACCCAATCAGAAAGGTTGTCGCAGGCCGCCGGGTTATTTCGGCGAGACATATTTCCACGGGCCGGGGAAAAGCAACGGCCACGAGCAGGTAGAAAAAGAAGAACGCTCCCGCCACCATCCACAGCCAACCCAACCCCGGTCCAAGCGCCAGTGGACGCAGCTTGAACACGCATTGCACCAGCCATTGCTTCAGCCAGTCAAGGCTAGGCAGCCCAAACGCGCCAAAGTCAATTTCCTGAATTTCACCTTCAACCTTCGCGCCCTCTGCCACCTCTACTTTGCCCCCAACGGCCACTGCCGCACCATGAACGACGCTACCTGGCAGCACTTTGATGTTGCCCAGCACTGCCACCACGGCGTCACCAACTTCGGCGCCGTCAATCGTAACATCGCCGCCAATCGCCACAACGGCGTCGCGTACATTGCCAGGCGCAATGGCGGATCCGCCAATGGCCACCACGGCGTCGGCCGTCTGGTTGGTTTTCAGATCGGCGCTTTTGCCGAAGGTAACCACCGCATTGCGCCGCTGACCCTGCCCCAGCTTGTCGAATGAGTCTCGAAAATCGTCTCGCTGCTGTTTTTTGGCATTTGCCTCCGCGCGCGCCTCGGCGGCCATGGCTTCACTGGCCTCGGCGGCAACTAACGCTTCGCTCTTCTCGCTCATCGCGGCGGCTGAGGTCGCTTCGTGTTGCGCCGCAGATGCCGCGTCATCTTGAGCCGACGCCGTCAAAGGCCCGAATCCAAGGCAACCCACCATCAGCAGCGCTGCCAGTCCGATTTGTTTCCGTATGGTCGTTTTCATAGAATTGCCATCCACCTCTTTATCGCCGTGCCATTGCGAGCCGGACACACGCAGTGCCAAGTCCAACACACGCCGCATAAGCCGCGAACAGCGCCAGCCCGCATCCGATTAAGATCCCCGTTCCAAGTTGGCGGAATGCCGTCCCTACTGCGTTGGCCAAAACCCCCGTAGTTTTCCACAGCACCCCGAGCCACGTGAACCAATCCCCCGCTTGTTGGCCGGCCGGGGAAACCTGAGCCGCGTGCGACAACTCGACCACGCCGTAGCAAATCCCGCCGAATAAGGCCAGCAGCGCCAACAGTGAAGCGCCCTGCAATGCCAGCGGCCAGGATTGCCAGGCACGGCAGTACCACGCAGGCGAGTTGCGTTGTTCAATGGCGTGAAGAATCCGGCCCGCGAGCGCCGGTGGCGCATGAAGTTCATCCAGCGCACTCAGCTCCTGCTGCACCTTTGCCGCCAGCTGGTTTTCAAAATTAGGATTCATACACGTTCCAGGTTTCAACCAGCTTCCTCCGTCAGTTTGAGCCGCAACTTTCGCCGCAAAGTCTCGCGCCCGCGAAAAATATCCGTCTTCACTTTTCCCAACGACACGCCGACCTTCTCCGCGATCTCCTCGTACCGCAGGCCTTCAAGATGGTAAAGCACCAGCGGCACGCGCTGCGCAGCGGGCAGACTTTGCAGTGCCTGCTCGACGAGTTCGCGCCGGTCCGAGGCCGCCAGCATTTCTTCGGTGTCCACCGGCGATGGAAAATCCACTGGTTGTTCGTCGCTTTCATCCGAGCTGTGAAACAGATCGGAAAAGAAACTCCAGCGGGCGCGATAGCGGGAAAGATGGTTGAGGCTGAGATTCGTGGCGACGGTCTTAAGCCATCCGCCCACGGTCGGGCTGGCGCGCAATTGGTCGAAGCGCTCGAAGGCGCGTAGGAACACTTCCTGGGTAATGTCTTCGGCGTCGGATTGGTTGGCGAGCAGGCGCATGGCGGTGCTAAATACCATGTTCTGGTAGTTG
>JADLHS010000349.1 GCA_020848635.1 Limisphaerales bacterium | reverse complement strand
GATGCTGCTGTGGGTAGCCACAGCAACTTTGACCGACGAGCGTCCGGGGGTAGTCCGGGCGCAGCGCAGCTAAAGGAAGATTATTTATGATGAACCAAAATGGCGGGTGGATGGGAGACGGTACGGGCGGAGGCATGTGGATTCTGGTGGTTATCGGCGTTCTGGTGGTGGTCCTATTGGCCTTTGTGATTGGCAAGCTGTCAAATAAGTAACTTCACTCCGAATACGTAGTACACGCATCGACAACCTACAACGATCAAACAAAGGGAGTCTCCCTATTCGCACACTTGAGTACCCACCTTCGTGATTCGACGACAAACCCAGAATATAAGGATGACGACATACCATGAAAACCCAAAGACCTTCAATCAAATTGCTCATCTCGGTATTGGCTGTTCTCTTGACGGCTGCGACCTGGTTGTCGGGTCCGGCAGCCATAGCGCAGGGCGCCAAGACCAAGCAGGATACAAATGCTCCTGCGAAAGCCGCTGCCGATGATTCAACGGAGCCGGCCAAGGATGCGGAGCCGCCGATGGCGGACATGACGCACATGAACCACATCACAACACAGGCGCAGGCGGAAGCGCTGAAGCCGGGCGATTCCATGTCCATGACGTGCAGTAAATGCAAAGACGTGATGGTTCAGAAAGTAACCACCGACAACGCACACGTCAAAATGATGACCGTGGGTGAAAAGGTCACCTGCGGTGCCTGCGATGGTACCGTCGAGGTCGTCGCCACGGGCAAAGGCGAAGGCAAGAACGCCGAAGTGAAGCATGTCTGCTCGAAGTGCGGTGATGACGCCATGTTCTGTGCCGCAACTACACCCGGCAGTGGATCCATGAAAGACATGAAGGACATGGATAAAGCGGCCAAGCCGAAGATGAGTGAAGAAGAAATGAAGAAGATGAAGAAGAAGTAGTAGTAGTAGTAGCAAGATCGCGTTGACCGGGGCTGGTGTGAGCGGGGCGGTTACGACTGCCACACCGGCCCCGCGCCAGACCACTCCTTGCATCAAGGCTCGAAACACAACGAAGAAGAACCCTCGGGAGAATGAAACATGAAACTCCGATTTCAAAATATCACAATCTGTCTCATCGGTGCTGGCCTGCTGGCCATGACGGCCTTCGTAAGCGCCGGACAGGACACCGTTGCGGCCCAACCGCCGGTCGATCCGGCACACGCGGCCCATGTCGCCGCTGCCGCACAGGCGAACGCGCCCGCCGCTGCGGACACAGGCAATACCGATCTCGCTCAGCAGCTTTCACAATTGCAGGCAAAGGTCGCGCAACTCGAAGCGGTGCTTGCAAAAAGTGCGCCTCCGATAGCCGCAGATCCTGCGGGCACTGCCATGTTGACAATGCCTGCCCCGGCTACGCCAGCGGCCCAAGCGAGTGCTGCCATGCCGGTAATGCCTGGGGCAACTGTGTCCGCGCCTCCCGCGATGAACATGGGGATGGGTAAAATGAAACCCGGCGACAGCATGCCGGTAATGAGTCCAGGCGCAACACCGGCTCCGCCGATGGCGGGGATGAGCGGTGCCGCCGCACCCTCGGGCGGGGGGATGATGGGGATGATGGATAAGATGATGGGGATGATGGACAAAATGATGGGCATGGGCGGCGGCGCAATGGCCGCTGCCGCACCGATGGCCAGCGGAGGCATGGGCATGATGGACGACGTCATGATGGAAATGCCCCCAATGGGCGGCGGCGCAATGCCTGCTGCCGCACCTATGGCCGGCGGTGGCATGGGCATGATGGACATGGACATGATGGGCATGGGCGGTAGCGCCAGTGCCATGCCCCAGTCTGCGATGCCAGGCTTCCCCGGCGCGTCGCACCTTTACCATATCGGCGCGACCGGCTTCTTCCTCGATCACCCGCAACACATCGCGCTTACGACCGAGCAGCAGGCCGCATTGAATCAGGCGAAAGAACAAGCGGCACTCGCGAAGAGCACCACGGATCGCGCGATTGAACAAGCCGAGCAGGAATTGTGGACGCTTACGGCAGCCGATCAGCCAGACGCCGCGCAAATCAAGGCGAAGCTCACTGAGATTGGCAAGCTAACCGCAGGAAAGCGCCTCGCTTTCATTCGTGCTGTAGGCGATGCAAGCACGCTTCTCACCGACGAGCAACGCCAAATTCTCACCGGCTTCGCGCCACCCGCTCCGGCAGTTCCCGCTATGGCTCCCGCTGCCGCTCCAATGCCTGGCGGCATGGCTGATATGTAGCCGCATTACGAAAGGAGTTGAAACATGAAACGCACGACGTCAGAACCTTTTGAATTCTCATGCCACGCACCCAAGGTAAAGGCGGTTTTCCTCGCTGGGACTTTCAACGATTGGAAGCCGGACGTCGTCCCCTTGCATCCACATCTTGATAGCGGCGACTGGTTTGTCACGCTGCCGCTTCCACCGGGTCGCCACGAATACAAATTCGTGGTTGATGGCCAATGGTGTTGTGAACCAGGCTGCGACCACGAATATCGTGGATGTCCCAATTGCGTTCCCAACGAATTCGGTACGATGAACCGCGTATTGGAAGTGAGTTGAGTAGGAAACACCAAAATAAAACTCGTTGAGGGCGCATCAGCGCTACATGCGTAAAGTTCAGGAGAAACGTGCGATGAAAACCTGGAAGTCGGCTCTTGTGGTGGCGGGACTGGTGATCGCGGGGGTTTTGCTTGGCCTATTCTGGGCAAACAAGGCCGGAGCTGCGGGTCCCAACGGTGGAGATGTAGTTTCCCTCGGTGGAGATACCAATGCCGAAGTGCTTGCGAACTCAGATTCGGGCGAGATCATGGTCCACACATGGAACCGGGATTTGAATTCCCCGAAGCCAATTGAAGCCACCCCACTGACATTGGGTTCTGACGAAAGGACAGTCCGATTGGATCCACACCCGGTGACGAGCGATCCGCAGGGGTATTGCAGCCGTTTCTATGGACAAGCAGACTGGGTACGAGGGGGTGGCGTTGCACATGGATGGATGAGTCGCGCAGGCAACGAATCTCAACGCAGCAACTTCGCATGGAGCAGGTGCTGGAAGGCGGGCGGTGGTCACTCCCAGATGTGGTCAGAAATGGGTGGACATGGCGGAATGGGTCCCGGTGGTGCCGGAGGAATGCGCCATGAATGACGGCGATGTGTCTCGTTGCCCAGCCCAAACGCAAGTATCGGTCATTGGCTGTAACGTCTTGCAAACGAATACTGCCGACAGGAGGCGTCCCGTTACGGAGTTGCCATGAAAGTGCCGGAAAACATAGTGAAAACAAGGCTTGCCTTCGCCAGTATCCTTTTCGGGCTTGCAGTTACCCTGCTCTGGATGTCCTCGCTTTGGGCCCAGACACCGGACGAACATGCGAGCCACCACCCCGGCCAGGGCGGAACCGCAGCACCAGTGACAGGCGCGGCCCCCGGCGCGGCTCCGGCAATGGGCGCAATGCCCGCAGTCGCTGGCAGCCCAGCACCCGGTGGAATGGGCGGCATGATGGAAGGCATGGGCGAGATGATGAAGGGCATGGGTGCGCCGCCGCCCAAGGAATTCTATCCGTCGCTCATGGCGCTTCCAGAACTCTCGCTGGAACAGCGCAAGCAAGTTGACGATCAAGCGGGCGAGCGGATGCACTCGGGCAGCGTTTTGATGGGACAGTCGCTGGATGCCCTCACCGCCGGGGCGCAGTCCGGCGATTACGCAGCGATGCACGACGCCATGACGCGCCTACGTGAAGGCACAGCACAACTCGACAGCGGGATCGCCGCCCGTCGTGCGCTGGCCGAGGGACGCTCGCCACGCGGGGTCGCGTTGGCGTGGTTTAAGCAAGAGATGAATCTCGCGACACCGATCTCACCCGAAGAGCCATACGCTATCTTCGGCGTTACACCATTTCACCTTTTCACGATGGTACTGCTCATCGCGTTCGCACTCGCAATGGTCGCCATGTACTTCTTCAAGATGCGCCGGGCGGCGGCTCTCTTTGGTCGTCTCGATTCCGACTCGGGACCGCCGCCACCCGGTGCGTCACCCCCGATTGCCGGAAGGTCCGGACCGTCTCCACCGCAGGCTCCGCAGCCCGGAAAGGAATCGCCACCCGCCGCGCCGACCATCCCCGCTCCGCCTGCGGCAGAAACGCCGTCGGCATCTGGCCCGTCGCCCGCAGGACCTTCCGCTGTCATCGCTTCCGAATCCGCGTCACCTTTGACTGCGAATTGGCGAGGGCAGCTCCGTATTGGGAGCATTGTCACCGAAACGCCAATCGTGAAAACATTTCGCCTCTTGCCTTCGTCCGGCGACCACTTCCTCCCTTTTACCTTTGTGCCCGGTCAGTTCCTCAACGTCGCGTTCTGCATTGGCGGTGCGAGAATGAACCGCTCGTATTCCATCTCGTCCTCACCGATGCAACGCGAGCATGTTGATCTGACTATACGACGTGAGCCACGGGGCGCGGTTTCTCGGCATATCGTTGATCTGCTCAAGGTGGGCGACAAGATCGAAGCGGGCGGCCCGGTCGGAAAATTCACTTTTACCGGAATAGAAGCGGACAACATCGTTCTCATTTCCGGTGGCGTG
>JADLHS010000348.1 GCA_020848635.1 Limisphaerales bacterium | reverse complement strand
TTTGTCGCGGGTGATTGTTCGGATCACGTCTATCGCCAAGCCGTCACAGCCGCCGGCATGGGTTGCGCGGCCGCAATCGAAGCGGAGCGATTCCTCGCGTCTTTGAAAGGCTAGGCTACCACATTTTCGAGCCCAAAGGATCGATCACTTTTTGCATACTCGCGATGATTGTGAGGCATTCACGGCGGCGATCCGACGCGGGACTTATGCTGGAGGATGCACGAATTCCAGCTGTTTTCCATCCGACCAGTATGCGCTCGAAGTCCAATTTCACGCTCTGCTTCAGAACGTACAAGTAAATCTTCAGGAACTCGACGCGGTTTGCGAGTTCGGCACAGACGTGTTTCCGTTCAATACAATTGGTGAAGCGCTCAGCGCTGTGAAAAGCAACGGCACTATCACGCTGCGGAATACCTCGGGCAATGCCAGCATCACCATCAACCCGACGCGGGGGGGCCGGTCACCATCACTTCCGTGGAGGGACCGTCAATTGTAGGTCAGTGACGCCTGTTTCCACCGCTGGGTGGAACATCCCCGGCCCCACCGCTGCTGGCGTCGGATGGGCTTTCTTGACCACACGGGGTAATGATCTTGTGCGTGAGGCACGCCGCCGTTCGACGCCTCCCAGCCTGAGGTAAATTTCGGATCAGCGCTTCCAAGGGAGCTCCCCTGCCCCATTCTCGATTCCTCGCGGACAAGAATGGAGCCGGCTCGGGGTAGCGAAAACTCAATCGGCTCTGAAACTCATCGCTCTTCCACCTTTAGGCGCCAGTCCTCAAATTGAACGGAATACTGTTTCTGATCCGGCGCGCCCGCAGCCAGCCCCAGGTCAACCGCAGTGTCCACCTGGGG
Source organism: Limisphaerales bacterium (assembly GCA_020848635.1). GTDB lineage: Bacteria > Verrucomicrobiota > Verrucomicrobiia > Limisphaerales > JADLHS01 > JADLHS01. The sequence continues at coordinate 2,551 of JADLHS010000348.1, read as the reverse complement.
GATCTGATTCGTTCGTCGCTTAATGATCCACGTTTTACCATCCAAACTGATCGCCCCGGTGAAGCGATTACCATGGCGCTCCAGTCGCACCCAGATTGGAGGCGCGGTGTGTTCAGGAAGATTTTCGCTGGCAGCCTTGTGCATACAGCCGTTGCCAAACTCATCGTACTCGATGCCGGCACGCCCCGGCGTGCTGAACATGAGCACCGAACCCCGGCTACCGCGATCAACGTCAAAACTTTTGCTCATGTCATTGCGGACAAACAGACCGGAGCGAAACCATTCACTGGTGCGCTCGCCAAAGGCGGCGATTTTTGCGGTTGCCACGAAATCACCAGTAATTTGCTTTAGATAGACGGTCGCGTACGCATCCTCCGCGTGGTAAAAATCCCAACCGCTGGCTTTAATCGTGTAGCGATTCTGCTTCGGATCAACTTCCACCGCCGCCGGGTTCGCTTTGGGCGAGATGTAGGTAAACAACGTTTGCTCCCCTAGCTTAAGCTCCCGAGATTTCGTCACTCTTAACATCACCTCCTCGCTGTTTCCAATCCGCAGCGGAAAATTGCCCGCCTCGGGTGTTAGGTCGAAGGAAACCCACTTTGACTCCTCGCCCTGCAACTGAATTGACTGACGTTTTAGCTCCGTACCGCCGCCATAGAGGGACACCGCGGATTCAACGCGGTTCGATTGCAGATTGATTGCCAATGCCGTGATCTGAACCGGCTCGCCGGCGAGGATGCTTTCCTCCGAGAGTTCGATTCGATCGAAGACAATTGCTGGTTTGACCCCGCGGACCGCAACAAATTGCGGCTCCATTTCGCCGATGCCGACTGCATGGCGGCCCGGATCGTTCAGGCGCAATTCAAACTCCACTGGGCGCGTGTTCTGCCTGATCACCGGAAAGGCCTTTGTTTCGACGGCTCGCCGATCAACGTAAAGCGCAATCGGCCCGGCCCCCGAACTCCCCGTGTTCGCAACATCCGCCCGGACTTTGATGATCGACCCCGTGGCGATTTCCCCGGCAATGGGCTTGCCGCCCAAGGTCATGCGCAAATTGGTGCAGTTCAGTTCGGGCGCGCCCTCAATAAACCGCTCCGGCGCGCGTTGCGGTGGCTCAATCGCAAAGTTGGCCGCATAATCATTATCAATCAAATAGGTGCCACACGTCTTCATTTCGCCTTGTTCCAAGTCGTAGTAGATGTTGTTTGTCACCGTCCAGTGGCTCGACATGTTGTCAAACCAGAAGGCCACATTGTCGCTAAAAAAGCCGCGATGCACCCCATGAATGAGATTGTGCCGGACCACGGAATTAAATGTCATTCCGTTGACAACGATCACCCCAGCATCGTCGGCATCGTGTTGAACGTCCTCAAAATGGTTGTATTCCACCATGCAATCCCCATTCACATTGCCTTCCAAGCCCCCACCCCCGCAATTGATCGTGTAGGGTCGTCCCGATTTGGTGAAATAATTGTGCGATATCCGCGTATGTATCGCCCCGCCCACCGCTAGAGTGATGCCGCCGCCGAGCCCGCATTCCGAGAAGACATTGTGATCGATCAAGGTTTCACGGGTGATCTGGATCAGCTTGCCATTCTTTAGATCGCTCGTCCCGCTGACACTAATGGCCCCCTGCTCCAAGCCCTCGAAGGTGTTGCCAAAGATCCGCAGATTAAAGCAACCCAAGCCGACGGCCATGCCGACGCCGCCGCAGGCCCGCAATTCGGAGTTGGCAAATTCACAATCCAATGCGTACTCCCAATTCACCGCGACGCAACCCGGGGTGGGCTCGTAGTGGTGCGGAAAATCTCTGAAGTTTTCCTTCGCCCCTTCCCAGATCAATCCATAAAGCCTCAGATTGCGAACCGGCTTATTCTCGTCGCCGCGGACTTGCACCAACTGGTTGAGCCGCGGTACCGACAGCGCTGCCTGATTGGGATCCGAAATGCCGCGGGCCGGAAGATAGCTGAGGTTCCGATTGCTTTTGTCAAAGAACCACTCCCCTGGGGCATCCATCAGCGCTTTCACATTTTCAATGTAGTAACGCGGGGGCACCACCAAAAGACCGTTGTTCCCGCCCGGGCCATCTTCCGGCTTTTGGAGAAATGCGATTTGCTTTTGTTCGTCGATTCGATCAATGACGTTATCGGCCGTCCGCCAGCGAAGCAGGATCACGATGCGATTCCCCTCCATTCCGCTCCAGGATTGGATGTCACCCGCGCGAGAGGGGATTTCCAATGACGAGGCCGGCGTTGTGCGGAGGGTGAAATAGCCGGCATTGGGAACCCGGGCCAGGGTTTGCTTCTTGCCATTCGCCAACAGCACTGGGACCTCCCCGTGGTTGAAGGCGGCCACCCAGGTTTCCTTCTCCTTTTTCCAATTCGTCACCGGAACCGCGCCCGAAATCACCGGCTTTTCCCCCGGATAAGCGGAATAGGTTACATAGTTGTCGCGCAAGTGGTGCCATTCAAATGCGCCCGAAGGCAGCGTCGTTTCGACCCGCTCGCCGCCATCCTCGGACGTGAAGAGCAGCGGCTCGCTCAGCGAATAG
>JADLHS010000347.1 GCA_020848635.1 Limisphaerales bacterium | reverse complement strand
GCGGCGTCACCATCGGTGCCGTGAAGAAGGTGATGATCCGTTTCAACCAAGCGACAAATGATTACACCATGCCAGTCATCATCGAGCTTCAGGAGAATCTGGTCCGGGAGCGCATTGAAAGCCCGGGGCAACTGCTCGAACTGGGTAGGCTCGAGGAAAATGTGCATCGGGGGTTACGCGCCAGTCTCGAAGCTGAAAGCCTCGTCACGGGGGTGCTCTACGTTGGTCTGGATATCGTCGAAAATGCCGCGCCACCGGTCCTGCACCAACTCAAGCCGATCTACCTTGAAATCCCCACGCAACCCACGGAAGTCCAGGCGCTGCTGAAAAACCTCGCTAGCTTCGATCTCAAGGGCCTGGAGCAGAAGGTCGGCGCGTTGATCGGAACGATTGAGACAGCGGTGGTGGACTTGCAGGCCCGGCAACTGAGCGGGGCGATTACGAACCTCTTGACGTCGCTCAACCGGGTCGTGAGTTCCCCGGAATTGACCAACGCTCTTGCCTCGCTGGACACCACGTTGGAGCAATACCGCGTGTTGGGGGAAAAGTTGAATCACCGCGTGGACCCGCTGGCGGACGGGGTCACCAACACGCTCGCGCAGGCCAATCAGACGCTGGCGCAAATCCGCGGCGTCGTCCAGAATTTGCGCGCGCTGCTGGCCCCCGACTCCGCGCTGCGCAACGACCTGACGGTTGCGCTCGATCAGCTCGCCGGGGCGGCCCAGTCCATTGCCGCCCTGGCCGAATTCCTGCAAAGTCATCCCAACGCTCTGATCACCGGTCGCCCCCCGCCTAAAAAGCCATGAAGATCCCGTCCCTCGCCATACGCCTCCTGCTCACCGCCGCCGCCGGGATCGGCCTGACCGGCTGTCTGGGGTTCCTCAAGCCTTCGCCCGTCAACACGCGCCATTTTGTACTGACCCCTTTGCCTGCCGGGCAAGCGGCCGGGCCGACATCGGAAGCGTTGGCCGTGGGGGTGGGTTTTGTAAAATTGCCCGCCTATCTTTTCAACAATGCGGTGGCAATGCGGCAAGGGGAAAACGAAATCACTTACCGTGAAAACGAGGTTTGGGCCGAGCGTCTCGACCACGGGTTGCAGCGGATCTTGGCGGCCAACCTTGCCAGCTTGCTGCCGACCGATCGCGTCCGCCTTTCCACTTGGCAACCCACGGAGGTTGCGGTCGAGGTTTATGTGACCGTCGAGCAGTTTGATGTGGACCGCACCGGGCGCGGCGTCCTCGTCGCATGGTGGTGCGTTCGTTCCGCGGGCGGGGAATTCACGCTGCGGGCGGGCGAGTTTCGGGCCGGCCGGCCGGGCCCGGTGCCAAGCACGGATCCGCAGGGCGCGGTTGCCACGCTGAGTGAATTGGCCGCCGACCTCAGTCGCGAAATTGCGGCAGCCATTCGGACCGGAAGCCCACAAACGGCAAAGTGAAGCCGGCGTTCCGCCCTCTCCGGATTTGCCAACCTCGCCGGGTGGCTTTGCCCTACACCGCGAACTTCGACCTGGCGCTCGTCAATGGGAGAGGGCGTTGACCAGTTCACGGGCTTCGGGGTAATCCGGGCGGATTTCGAGCGCCCGGCTCGCGGCGGTTCGCGCTTCGGAATTGCGACCGAGCTTCGCTAGAATCGTCGCCCGGGCGTAGGGAATCCGGGCATCGCTAGGCTCGACGGCTTCGGCCCGCATCAGGGATTCCGTGGCCAGGACCGGCTCGCTTAGGGAGGCTTGCACGAGGCCGAGATTGTACCAGGCGCGGGCATGCCGGGCCTCGAGTTTCACCGCTGCGGCCAGTTCCGCAGCAGCGCGGCGCAAGTCCCCCAACTCGCCGTAAGCCAGCCCGAGTTTGTAACGCGCCTCGGCATCTTTCGGCGCGAGTCGGGTCGCCTCGGTCAGTTGTCCAATGGCTTCAGGCGTCCGATTCAACGCGCTGAGCACGATGGCCAGTTCATGGCGAAATGGTGGGGAGTTGGAATCCCAATTCACCGCGCGCTCCATGTGCTGCCGCGCCCGTTCAAGCTCGTGCCGTGCGAAATGGTAAACCCCTTTCTGCATCTGCCCCGTCGGTTGGTCGGCATTGAAATCAAGCGCGTGCCGAAGCTCGCCGCTGGCGGGTGCCGTCTCCGGCAAGGTTGCCCGCAACGCCCAAGCGGCGGCGAGGCGAACGTTGCGGGACGAATCCTCAAGCCGCGGTTGGAGCGCGGCCAAAACGGTTGGGGTTTCCACGAGCGGTTCGAGCGCGCGGATGCACGCGCCGCGCACCAGGGCGTTCGTATCGTTGAGATTAGCCAGGAGTGCAGTGGTCACTGCGGGGTCGCCGACCCACGGTTCGAGCAGGCCCGCGACAACGGCCCGCCAGAAGGGCGTGTCTTTGGCCGCCAACAGTTCAAGCAATCCGGCGCGGGCGCCAGGATCGCCATTGCGCGCCGCCGCGATGATCTGCGCCCGTCGGCGTGCGGGACGTTCCATTTTCCCGCCATACCACTCGTTGCAGTATCTCAAGGCCCAATCCGCGTCCTTGTCCTGATGGCAGCGGTTGCAGGCGTTCGGCACCCCGGACTGTTTGGTGAGCAAGGGATCAGGACTGGTGAAGCCGTGATCATGCCGCCAGTGCCGTTGCATGTAGGCGGTCTGCGGCATGTGGCAATTCACACACTCGCCGCCAGTTTCCTTGATTTCCTTCGGCTTGTAAGCCATCAAGTCGAGGTTGCCTAGGACGCCATTCGTGTCATAGCCGAAAACCTTGTGGCGGCTGTGCGATACGGGGTCCACGATCGGCGCGTTGGTGTAACTGCCGTTGTGGCAGCGCAGGCAGAGAAAATTGCCGGGCAACGTTGTCTTGGCGGAATGGGGATTATGACAATCCAGACACCAGATCCCGGCGGCGTGCATGCGGCTGCCGAGAAATGACGCGTACTCATAATTCTCGTCGCGAATCTGGCCGTCGGGAAAATAGCGGTCGGAGTAATCCACACCCACCAGTTCGTGATGGTCGAGAAAGCGGTCGCCGGGCTTGAAATCCCCCGTCAAGTCGGTGCGCCGTGCGTGGCAAAACCCACAATAATCAATCGTCTGCTCGCGGGTGAGTTTGGCAACCGTTGGATCTTTCTGGCCGGACTTCCCGTATTTGGCCTGCCATTCGTTGTGGGCCTTGAGCGGACCGTGACAGGCTTCGCAGCCCACCGTCATCTCCGCCATTTTCGTATGGTAGCCGTCCGTGTCGGGGTCGTAATTTTTTCGCAGGCGCGTGTTGTGGCAACTGGCGCACATGGCATTCCAGTTCATGCCGCGGCCGGTCCAGTGGCCCCATTCGCCGGGCTGCCGGTCTTCATTGCCATAAACATTGAACCATTCATTTGTGTGTGGATCGTACGCGGCTTCAAGCGTCTGCAGGCGACCGTTCGGCGCAGAAACGAGGAACTGGCGCAGCGGATCGTGGCCGATGACCCGGACTGCCGGATGGAACTCATTGGTTCGCGAGAGCCCGAGACTGGTCACCAGATAATTGGTGTCCGTGAGCCGAACGTCCGTTTGCTGGCTGCCACTGCGTAGCGAGCGCGGCGGCTC
>JADLHS010000346.1 GCA_020848635.1 Limisphaerales bacterium | reverse complement strand
CCTGGGTGAATCTCGATCTGATGTGCGGCCTCCAGGGCGAGACGGAGGAGCAGTGGCAGGAGTCCATCCGGCGGGTCATTGCCCTCGCGCCGGACGGCGTCACAATCTATCAGACCGAGATTCCGCGCAATACGCAGCTTTATCGCGACCTCAAAGCCGGCGATTTGCCGGCAGCGCCGATTTCCTGGGAGATCAAGCGCGCCCGGCTCGACGCCGGCTTCCGCGATCTGGAGCGCGCCGGCTACACCATCGTCAGTGCCTACAACGCGGTAAAAAATCCGCAGCGACACCGTTTCCTTTACCAGGATTATCTCTGGCGCGGCGAGGATATGCTGGGGCTGGGCGTGGCGGCGTTCGGCTATTTCGGCGGGGTTCAAGCACAGAACGAAACCACCCTGGAGCAATACGAAGCCGCCGTCGCGCGGGGCGAATTGCCAGTGACGCGCGCCATCAAGTTGTCGGCGCACGACCAGATCGTGCGCGAGTTTGTCTTGCAGCTCAAACTCGGCGAAGTGCCGCTCGCGCCGTTTCGTGAACGGTTTGGTGTGGACCTTTCAGAATTGTTCGCCCGACCGTTGCGTGCCTTTGCCGCGGAAGGTTGGCTTACCACTACTCCTGATGCCGTGCAACTGACCCGCCCGGGCTTACTTCGCGTGGACCGCCTCTTGTCGCATTTCTACGACTCCCAATTCCAAGACGTCCGTTACACCTAAACCTCATCATTCTTAATTCCCATGAACAACCCTCCCACTTCCCCAATCAACTCCAGTTACGATGTCGCCGTCATCGGCGGCGGCCCGGGCGGCGCGGCGCTGGCCACATTTCTGGCTCGGGCCGGGCATCGCTGCATCGTTTTCGAGCAGGCCAAATATCCGCGCTACCATATCGGCGAATCACTCGTGCCGCACACCTACGGCATCTTTGAGCGCCTCGGGATACTCCCGCAATTGCGGGCGTCCGCCTTCCCGGTGAAACACAGCGTGCGATTTGTGGCGCCCGATGGGAAGGCATCGTTGCCATTTTATTTCACGGAAACGATCAAGGGCGATGGCGCGCGGACCTGGCAGGTCGAGCGCAGCCAGTTTGATTGCCTGATGCTCGACCACGCCCGCGCTAATCGCGTCGAAGTCCACGAGCAATCCGTCGTTCAGGAAGTGATCTTTGAAGGCGGACGGGCCGCGGGCGTGCGGGTCGCCTCCAATAACGGTTCGCCGGCTGAGGTGCGGGCGAAGGTCGTGGTGGACGCTTCGGGACACGCCTGCGTCATCGGTCGGCAGTTGAACCTGCTGTGCAAGTTGCCGGAACTGCGAAAGGCCACCGCGTGGAGTTATTTTCGTGGCGGCAAGCGGCTCCCGGGCATTGATGCGGGCGAGACCACGATGTTCCTCATTCCGGGCGGCGGATGGTTCTGGTACATACCGTTGCCGGAGGACATTGTCAGCGTGGGCCTCGTGGCTGATCCAGAGTATGTCTTTTCGCAATCCGACGACATGGAGGCAGCCTACCTCCGCGAGGTCGCCCGCTGTGCATCGTTGACCGAGCGACTGGTCACCGCTGAACGGTTCGGGCCGGTGCGCGGCTCGCGCCATTTGGCTTCTTTGAACCGCCAGACCAGTGGCGACGGCTGGGTGATGATCGGCGACGCGCGCGCGTTTCTCGATCCCATTTATTCGTCGGGGCTGTACCTCGCGCTCGGCTCCGCTGAACTGGCGGCGCAGTGCATTGATGAGGCCTTGAAATCTGGTGATGTCTCCGCCGCCCGGCTGGGCCGCTTCGAGGGGCCGCTGATGCAAGGTGTAGAAGTGGTCCGTCGCCTCATCCACGCCTTCTACGATCCGAAGTTCAGTTTCATGGAATTTGCCAAGCGTTTTCCCGAACACCGCCACGCGCTCATTGACTGTCTCGTCGGCGACGTCATCAAGGATATGAGCGCTTTCACCAACGCGCTGGCGCAGATGACGCCGCCGCCGCCGCCATTGGGCTCGAACCTTCCCAAACCGTCCGCCCCAGTCCCGGCGGGCGCGTAGAGCGACTACGAACCATCAAATCCATGAGCAGAAAAATTCTCTTAACGAGCGTATGCCGCCCGCTCGGCCCGGAATACGGCGACGCGCCCTCGGTCGGTTACGAACTGTTGTACCGACAGGTGCTGCGCGCCCAAGGCATTTTCAGCCCACGCACCGTCAACATTCACTTCGGGCTCGAATACATCGCCGAGAATCTCGGCGTGCCGACAGTGGTGTTGCAATACCCATCGAAACGCGAACTCATCAAGGAACTCAAGAAGGGTTACGACTTTGTGGGGGTCTCCTTCCTCATGGCGGTCATGCACAAGATGAAGGAAACCGTCGCTTTGATCCGCCGCTACGCGCCGCACAGCAAGATCGTGCTCGGCGGCTACGGGACGATCCTCAAAGATGAAGTGCTCAGGCCTTACGGCGATCACATCTGCCGCGAAGAGGGCGTGGCGTTCTTCCGTCGGTTGCTGGGCGAACCGGAAATCCCCATGCCGTACAAGCACCCGCTCATCGTGAGCTGGCTGAAGGTCTTCGGCTGGAAAGTATCGGGCACCGGAAAAATCTTCGCCGGACTTGGCTGTCCGAACGGCTGCGACTTCTGTTGCACGTCGCATTTCTTCTCCCGCAAGCACATCAAGCTGCTCCCGGAAGGCAAAGACATCTACGCCGTTGCGGAACGTTATCTCGACCTGGATCCCAGTTTGGTATTTCTAATTCTGGACGAGGATTTCCTGCTCAACAAAAAGCGCGCGATGGAGTTTCGCGAGTGCGTGATCAAAGGCGGCAAGAAGCTTTCCATCTTCGCCTTCTCCAGCATCAAGGCCATCAGCCAGTACGCGGTGGAGGAAATTCTCGAAATGGGCATTGACGGTTTCTGGATTGGATACGAAGGCACCCGGTCGAATTATGCCAAACAGCAGGGCCGACCTATCGCGGACATTCTCACCGAATTTCGCGAGCACGGCATCACGGTGTTGACCTCCATGATCGTGGGCTTTGATTACCAAACGCCGGAAGTTGTGGCCGAGGAACTGGCCGGCCTGATGAAGCTCAAACCGGCGCTGGCGCAATTTCTAATTTACGGTCCCGTTCCCGGCACGCCGTTCCACGAGCGGGTCATCAAGGAGAATCTGTTGCACGACATTTACACGACCGACAAGGATCTGTTCTACCGGCGCGCGGATGGTTTCCGCACGATGATGAAGCACCCGTCCCTCTCGCCGGAGCAGATCGAGGACATGCAACGTTGGTGCTTCGAGCAGGATTTCCAGCGGCTCGGCCCCAGCATTTACCGCGTGCTCGAAGCGCGCCTGCTGGGCTATCAGAAACTCAAGAATTCAGCGAATCCCATCCTGCGCCAAAAGGCCGAATACTACGCGACCGAATTGCGGGTGGCCTATCCTGTGTTCCTCGCGGGCCGGCTACTTGGGCCGAACGCCGCCGTGCGCTGCTGGATCAGCGATTTGGAACGGCGCGTCCAAGCGGAGCTTGGCCAGCCTGTCCTCGGTGAGCGATGCAAGTCCGTGCTGGCGGTGGGTGCCGCGCTGTGGACCGCGCTGACGCTGAAGCTGAATTGGTTTCAGCATCCCAAGTTGATTCGCACAACCTATCGCCTGCCGGACAAGCGCTGGGGTGCTTTTGAAGTGTGGGAGGAACTCCATCGCAAAGTCGCCTCGCCGGATTTCTCCATCCAGGTTGAACTGCAACACGCGAAGCAACAGGTGTGGTTGCGTCTGGAGGGCGCGCTGTCCGCGAGTGATGCCGAGGGGTTGGCGCGGCGAATTGGCGAATCACTCGCCCGGAGCAAGAACCGCCTCGTGCTCGACCTCAACAAACTTCATTGGGACGAGGCGACCGACCTGCAGCCATTGCGAGAGAAACTGGGGAACTATCGTTCGCGCATCCGTCTGGTGCTGCCAAGATTGTCGGTGGCCCATCCCGAACTGGTGCTCTTGGCCGGAAGGTTTCACTATTACCACGGCTGACCACTCATCATTCAAGCTTTCGTTGACCTCACGGTTGGCGAACATTTCATTCTGCGCAACGGCCACGCTCCCGTCCCATTGCGTTACCAGTTTGAAGCGGAATTTCCGGATTCGTTCACCTGGGAACACGTCCACAATCTGCCGGAAGATGTCGCGGTGGAGATCACCAAGGTGACATTGGTGCTGGCCGGACGGCCGGCGGCGGTGTCGGCTTCTTGCGGCAATCACTGGGTCGAAAAAGTTCCTGCGGCGGCGGGCGTGTAAATTCTTGACCCAAGTCAAGGCCGTTGTCGTCGCCGGCTCTAAGCTGCGACCACTAATGAAGATTGCGCCGATCTATCTGCCCGGTCTAGTCGCTCTATTCGCCGCGACTTTTGAACTTCAAGCCCAACCCTCCGCTCCGGCATCCGCGAACGTGCCCGCTGCCCTGGCCACCGGCCGGGCGGTCTACGACCAGCATTGCGCCGCCTGTCATGGGTTGTCTGGCGACGGCAACGGGCCGGCGGCGGTCTGGCTCTATCCCAAGCCGCGCAACTTCAGCGCCGGGCAATTCAAGATCAAGTCCACCCCCGGTCAATCGCTGCCGACCGATGAGGATCTGTTGCAATCCGTCATTCGCGGCTTGCCCGGCAGTTCGATGCCGAGCTTCTCGTATCTCACCGAACCCGAGCGCCGCGATGTGGTGCAATACGTCAAGCACCTCACCGCCCGAACTGATGCGTCCGGCAAGCTCGTCAATCTGTTCACGGAGGCGGCCGCCAGTGGCACGCTCGCCCGGCCGGTGGAAGTGCCCGTCGAACCAGCGGTTGGCGTTCAGGAACTCACCTTGGGCCGGGACATCTACAAGAAGATGGCGTGCGCCCTCTGCCACGGCGAAACGGGCGCGGGCGACGGCACGCAAGTCCCCACGCTTAAAGATTCCTCCGGACTGCTGGTCCGCCCGCGCGACTTCAACACCGGTCTGTTTCGCGGTGGTCACACCGGGCGCGATCTGTATCTCCGCATCAATAACGGCCTGCCCGGCACCCCGATGATTCCCTATGGCGACGAAACCATGAAGCCCGAGGAACGCTGGGCGCTCGTGCATTATGTGCAATCCATCCGCCGAACGGATGTGGCCGTCAACGACCTGCTTGCACCCGAGGACAGCGCGATTCGCGTGCAGAAAGTGGCGAAACTCCCGACCGACCCGATGGACAACGTCTGGGAATCGCGCGACCCCGTGCGCGTGCCCCTCAATCCGCTGTGGCCCGAGCCCAACCAGATTTACGCGGTCGCCGTTTCTGCCGTGACCGATGGCAAGAAGCTCGCCGTGCTGCTCCAATGGCGTGATGAGTTGCCGCAGAACACCGCGATACGCGTGCAGGATTTTCAGGATGGCGCAGCGCTCCAGTTTTCGTTGTCTGGCAAATACGGTTTCCTTGGCATGGGCGACAAGGAAAATCCAGTGAACCTCTGGAGTTGGAAGGCTGGCTGGCAGGCCGAAGGCACGCCCGACATGGACTCAGTCTATCAATCCATGCACACAGACGCGTGGACGTTCACCAATTACAACACCGCTGTCAGCGCGGGCAATGT
>JADLHS010000345.1 GCA_020848635.1 Limisphaerales bacterium | reverse complement strand
CGCGAGGATCGCCGCAACTGCGCGCGGGAGGCGGAGTGCGGGTCTTTCGATGATTTCATTGTGGTTCATGCCCTGCGACCGGAGGACCGGTCGCGGTCCGGGGCAGACCAGCGACCTAAACAAAGGGGTTTTCGGTGGCCACGAAGGGGAAATGTTTTGCGTTACGCGTAACCACCTTCAATCCATATTCGCGGGCAATAGCGGCAATCTGAGTGTCACGAAAATCGTAGTGCTTCCACCAGTCTACGCCGGCGGCGGCTTCCAATTCGGCGGCATAGCGGCCCCACTCGGCGGCCGCCGGGCCGTCGAACTCGAAAAAGCGTCCGGCGTAATCCTCCATCAGAAACGCAAAATCCCGTTCCAAAGCGGCCTTGCGCTTGCCATCGGTCAACCGATCAAGACCGTAGCGTAATTCCGCCAGCGTTACGGTGGAGATGGCGCACGCGGCGGCCCGGGCCTGCAGCCACGCCAGACATTTTGGATCGGGGGCGGGCTTGGTGAGCTCGGACACGACATTGGTGTCCAATAGGTAATTCATACCCGAGGCGGACAACAGGCCTTGATTGAGGGCAACGCCACGCCCTGGAACCGGGTCAGATGTTCAACCAGTGTCAACTCCGGTTTCGCCTTGACCGGCTTGAGCACCATCGCGCCGGACTTGGTCTCCAGAAACAACAAACCCGAGCCGGGACCAAGTCAATGTCGGGAGCGGATGTCGCTAGGGACCGTTACTTGGCCCTCGTCCGTCATATACAATACTTCCATAAGCATGAATTTCACACCAAAGGCCATTATATGCAATTCATAACGAGGGCCTACGCAGTAAATCCGAGTAAGGATTCGAGATCGGCGTGGTCCAAGGATTAAACCGGGGCGTGAGTCAATTGGGCAGAGCGCGGGCGGGTGAATGAGAGCGGGAGCCAAACGCGGAGCGAGGTTGGAAGGCGACCGGCAAACCGGACCTGCTCTACCGAAGGAGCGCTGCGACCGAGGGACCGGTCGCGGTCCGTTTTACGGTGCCGGGGTGGGTGGTGGATTTGGGCTGACCGGACGACGGAGGACCGGGGGCGTGGAATTGGTGACAAACAGGGTTTGAAAGCCGGCGGGAAATTGCGGTAATTCGAACCAGTTCGCGAGGGCGTCGATTTCCCAGGCGGTCAGGCCCACGGTGGATTTTCGGGCAAACGAGAGCCGGGCCGGGCCAGCCAACTGCAGTTCGGTGATGGAATGCTGCAAATTGGTCATGACGTTGGCCACCCATTCGATGCTGGCCTGGTATAGATTCAGGCGCGGCCGGCGCGCGGCATCGAACGTCATCCGTGACGCGTCATCGAAGTAACGCCATTGGGGCAGGCGTTCGCCCGTGAATTCCCAAGCCAGGGCGACCAGGTTGGTTTCGTTGGTCAACCGAGCGACCAACGGCGCGGGTATTTGGTTCGTGCGGGGGAATTGAACCGGGGCCAGGGCGAGCAACAAGAAGTCCGGGCTGCCATTGGTCACCACGCGCAGGCTGGGTACGCCAAAGTAAAGGCCGTCCCAATTCAACTGAGGCGCATTGGTGGCAAAGGCGAGGGTGCCATAATTGTGGGCGGGCAAATGGCCGCGGATCCAGTCCGCCACGGGATGCGACACCTGATAAAAATCATTGGAAGCGTTCCGGGTGGGAAACGCGGCGTAGATTTGCAACGGCGGCCCCGAACGGCCCCAGGAAAAGAATTGGTCGGGCCATTCCGCCAAGCCAAGTCCGGCGGGCACTTCGAGCGCCGACAGAAGCCCGCGCAAACCCCGGACGGCCGCAAAGCTGATCAATGGCTCGCGCACAAGGTTGGTGGGGAGTTCCCACGCCGCCAAGGGAAGCGCCAAGGGCGACGGGAAATTGAGTTCCCCCCGGGTGCGAACGTTTTGGCCGTCGCCGATCAGGGTTAGAGCGAGGCGGGGAAGGTTCTGGGGTGCCGAAGGCGGCGGGCGGAGGGCAGACCCAAATGGAAGCAATTGGGCGAAAGCCCCAAGGTCGGCCTCGGTTTCGAGCCAGTAGTTGGTGGTCGGGGGCGGAAACGGGGCGTGGTCGCGCTGGATGCGAGCAGCGAAATCGGTGAGCAAACTGGAAGGTTGCGGCTGAACGGCCGAGAGGCGAGCAAACGAAAGGAGCGTCCAGTCGCCGGAGCGGGACAGGGAAAAACTGAGGTCGGAAGTCTGAAGTCGGAAGTCTGAAGTCGGAACACCGGGGGTTGACGAGGAACCAGTGATGGATTGGAGAATCACGGGAAGATTGGTCCGCCAAAGCGCGGCGCGGTCGGGAGCGAGGCGGAGGGCCAGGACGACTTCGGGGGGCTGATTGGTGGCGGCACGCACCTCGAGATAGGATTCCGCTTGCACCAGATCGTCCAGCAGCGGACGCAGGAGCGCGGTGGGGGCGTTGGAGACCGCGGTATTCGTCCGCCACAGCCGCCAGGGGGCGGTGGCAAGCTTGTCGAGTGTCTGGGCTTCGAGCCTGGCACTTTCAGGCAGATTCCAAAGGGCGATGAAGTTGGTGGCGTTGCTCTCGGCGGCCAGGCGCTGTTTGCCGAGCCAATGCAGACGGGCCAAGATCGCTCCCAAAGCTGGCGGCTTGAGTTCCGGGGCGGGAGCGCTTGGCGCCGGCGCGGGCGGGCTGCAGCCGGCAAGGGCGGCCAGGATCAAGACGGTCACGAGACCGAGGTAACATGTCGTTGTACGCATGACGGGGCGTGTTTTGCCAGAGAATCGGGCTGCGGGCAATTTGAAAGCGACATGAGGCACCCGCCCAGCGAAACCAGGTAACACGGAAGCGGGGGCGGGTTACACATAGCGGGCTCGCGGACGCCTGATAATTCCCGACCGCCTTTTGAAATTCGCCCGCTGCCACCTTTTCAGCCGCGGTGTCACGGGAACGGGAGCAGCGCTACGATTTGTCCGCCGCCGCCCGAATCCGCTCCAACTCCTCCCAGCGCGCGTAGAGGTTCGTAACATTCGCTTTCGCGGCGTCAAGATCGGCCGTGAGCTGGTTGACCTGGGTGGCGTGTTTGCGGAAGAAGTCCGGCTGGGCAAACAACCCTTCAATCCGCGCCACTTCGGCTTCAACCGCGTGAATCTGGGCCTCGATGCCGTCCAGTTCGCGTTGCTCCTTGAAGGACAGCTTGCGGGGTTTCGCCCCGTTGGCCGCCGCGGCTTTTGCGGGGGCAACGGATCTATTGGCGGAAATGAAAACGGCACTCTGTCGGGCCGCCTCTTTGGCCGCGCGCTGTTTTTTCTCCAGGTAGTAATCGTAATCGCCGACGCTGTGGGCAATTGTCCCGTCGCCCTCGAAGGCGAGGATGTTCGTGCAAACGCGATTCAAGAAATAGCGGTCGTGGCTCACCACCAGCACCATCCCGGGAAACGCGATCAAGGCCTCCTCCAGCACGCGCAAGGTCGGCAGATCGAGATCGTTCGTCGGCTCGTCGAGAATGAGGAAGTTGCCGCCACACTTCAGAATCTTGGCGAGTAACAGCCGGCTGCGCTCGCCCCCGCTGAGTTTCTTCACCAGCGTGGTGATGCGATCATCCGCAAACAGAAATCGTTTCAGATACGAGCGCACCGAGATTCTTGAATCGCCCCAGATCACGAACTCCGTGCCGTCGGCGGCTTCATCGAGCACGGTGCGCTCTTCGTTCAACTGCAGGCGGCCCTGGTCCACGTAATTGAACTTGGTGAGCTGCCCGATCTTCACCGTGCCTTCCGTGGGCGGGAGTTGACCAATGATGGCTTTCAGCAACGTGGTTTTGCCGAGGCCGTTCCGCCCGCAAACCCCGATGCGCTGGCCGTTTTCAAACGTGTAACTGAACCCGCGAAACAATTTCTTCTCACCGAGAGTCATTCCCAGATTGCTCACCTCGACCGTGCGATTGCCGAGCTGGGGCGGCGGCGGGATGACGAGTTCCATGTCTTCCTCGACCGCGGGCCCGGCCTGCGCCGCCGTTTCGTAGTAACGCTCGAAGCGGTCCTTCTGTTTGCTGCGTTGCGCGCGCGGGCCCTGGCGCACCCAGGCCAGTTCCTTCTTCAGAAACATCTGGCGCTTGTGTTCGACGGTTGCGTCCGCCTCCTGACGCTCCGCCTTGGCCAGCAGGTAATCGGTGTAGTTGCCGTTCTGCGACCAGAACTTGCCCTCGTACAACTCAACCATGCGCTGCGCAACCCGGTCGAGAAAATAGCGGTCATGTGTGACGACCAGAAACGAACCGTGAAACTCGTCGAGGAAATCGGCGACCCAATCAATGGATTCCGGATCGAGATGGTTCGTCGGCTCGTCGAGAATCAGGAAGTCGGGCAATGAAACGATGGCGCGGCACATGGCCACGCGCCGCTTCTCGCCGCCGGACAGCGTTTCAATGCGCCGGTCCGCGGCTGGACAATTCAGATGCGACATGGCCGTCTCGATGCGCAAATCGAGCGTCCAGCCTTCGAGCGCCTGGATGCGATGCTCCAGCTCCTCGTGGCGCGGCGAGTCATGCGGCAGCGATTCAAACTCGGCGATCAAATCGAGTACCGGTTTCGCGCCGTCACGAATATTCTCGGCCACCGACCGGGTCGCATCGAGCATGAAATCCTGCGGCAGATAGCTCACGACCAGATCGCGCTGCCGCGAGACCACGCCGGTGTCGGGGGATTGCAACCCGGCGAGAATGCGAAGGAATGTCGTCTTGCCGCAGCCATTGCGCCCGACCAGCCCGATGCGATCGCCCGCTTCGATGCCAAGCGTGGCGGCATCCAGGACGGCGCGTTCGCCGTAGCGCACAGTGATTTCGGTGGCAGTGATGATGGTGGACATTTCAGTTCAGACCGCAAACGGACACAAAATTATTCCCACAGGAACGCGGACGGTAGCAGAGAATCCAGCCGGAACAAGAGCCGGTTTGAAACGGCGCCGCCCACATGAGGCTCGCGACCTTCAGGCCAAGGCGGCTGCGGCCCCCGTGGATCGGGCGGGGAATCTCGCCCCGCGGAGCGGATGGCATTGCGGCCGGCGATGCCCGGGATCGGAGGGCGACCGGGTCCGGGTTGGGTTCTACGACCTGGGCGCGCAGCCACACCTTGATGAGCGCGAGGATGCTTGCTTCACTGACCCGCCGCGCGACCCACCGCAGCCACCCCCGGCGCGGGATGCAATCAAAGGAAACATCACAGCATCGAATCGGATGGGAACCGATTCTTACTCCGGGCGCTTTTGAACGGCGAACAGGTCGCTCATGGTAGCAACGTAGAGCACCCCGTTGGCCGCGGTGGCGGTGGCGCTGATGGGATTGCCAAGTTCAAGTTCGGCCAGCACGCGTTTCGCCCGGCTCGCGGCGAAGACATAAAAACTTCCGCTCCGGGTACCGAGATAGACTTTACCGTCCGCCACGTACGGCGAGGCCCACGCTTCACCTTTGATCTCGTGCGTCCAAAGCCGCTGGCCGGTTTTCGCGTCCACACAATGGAACGTGCGTCCGCAATCCGCGATGAACACCAGGCCATCCTTCACCGCCGGGCTGGACATGACGTGCTTTTCCAACGGATACGACCACACCAAACCCTCACCCCCCGCCCCGCTCCCATCGGATGGGCGAGGGTGGCCGCCCGGCCGGGTGAGGGCCACCACATCAATGCACTTGAGCCACGCCTCGTTCTTGCCCCACCAGAGGTCGCCGCCGCCGGCGACATAGAGGCGGTCACGGAGAAATACCGGCAGCCCAAAGATGTTGCTCGGGCTTTCGCGGCGGTTGCTGTTGAATTTGTGAACGTCCGTTTTCGGCGCTGTGGGATCGCCGTCGAATTGGAAAACTTTTTCCAGCTTGAGCACTTCCCCCGCCGGGGGAGGCGCACCCACCGGCTGGAAGCCGTAAACGACTCCATTCCCGCCGCAGAAGAAAATTAACAGGCGACCGTTCACCTTGGCCAGCGACGGCGATGACCAGGTGTTGTGAAAGATCGTCGGACCGATGTGTTCGTCGTCGCGGGCGAGGAGCCGGCCCGTACGCTTGTCGAGCACGATCAAGCTGGGGGCGTCAGGGGCACGAATACGTTTGTGCGTATTGTCCACACCGCTGGCGGTGTTCAGATAAAGATAATCACCATGGATCAGGATCGAACTGTGCGCCGCATCGTGCGGCCAGATGCCGGCGTCGGCCACGAGATCGAATTTCCAGAGGATGTCCGCATCGAGCGGGCCCGGCTCGAGCAGTTTTCCATCGGCGGGCGGGTGCAGCGGTTCCGGCCGGGTTTCGGCGCCGATCACCTGACGGGGCGGCGATCCGGCGGTCGAAGGCGGTGTCATATAGGCGGCTTCGTCCCGAAACGGGCCCTCGTTGCCGTTGGCCAGACCGTTCGCGTCGAGGCAAACCACCGCGCCCCGATTGTCCACCAGATAAACCCTTGCCCCTTCCACCGTGGCCGTCGAAGACATGCCCATATTCGGCCAATCCATGTAGGCATCTTCGTCGCGTTTCGGCACGACGAGTTGCCAGAGCAGGTGGCCGGTTTTTTCGTCGAGGCACAGGAACACCCCCCGGTCGCCTTGGTGTTTGGGATCACGCGGTTCGCCGTTGTTCGTGCCGATGTAAATGCGCCCCTTGGCGATGATGGGTGTGGAATGGGTCTGGGTACCGAGCTTCGCCGTCCATTTGATGTTGCGGCCGGTCTTGGGATCGAAAGTGTCGGGCAACCCGCGCTCCTTTGAAACCATGTTGCGCGACCACGCCTCCCCCCACTGCGGTTGGTCGGCGGCGAATGCGCAGGGATTCCAGCCGCCCACCGTCAGGCAGCAGCCGAGCGGCAGGAACAACAGTTTTCGTTGCATCGGTGACACCCCCACAGGGAAACTCAACCAATCCAATTCAACAAGATTTGTTTGGCGGATCCCGGGCTTGGGCTCGGCCCGCCGGATTTTTT
>JADLHS010000344.1 GCA_020848635.1 Limisphaerales bacterium | reverse complement strand
GGTGTTGTTGGTGTAGACTGCGAGGACCGTGTCAATTGAACTCCCGGTGGTGTCCACAAACACGTTCGTGCTGCTGACCGGCGTCCACGCCCACCAGAGCGAACCGGCGGCACTGGAAACCCCTGCGGGGGGCGGTTCGCCCAGCGCAGTTTCCATCGTGGCAAACCGGTTGTTCTCGAGATACAGCCCCCCGCCGGACGGCACCTTGGTCGCGTTGGTGAAATAATCATTCGGCGGCGGCGGCAGCACCGCATAGGTGACAACATTGGTGGCCCCCACTTTCCCGGGCGCGGAAACCGTCACCGTCAAAGTTACCGGGTTGGTTGCCGCCGGCACGGCGAATAACGCGCTATAAACCCCGTTGCTGGCGACGGCATCCGGCGTCACGCCATCGTTGCGGAAGGTCAAATTGGTGCTGCCCGAGATGCTGGCCGTAACGGTGGCATCCGTCACGCCGAACAGGTCGGTGACGGTCACGTAAATCGGCTGGCTGGACGACCGCAGCAGCGTCGCCCCGGAAGGCGGGTTCACACTCACTTGCACGATCCCGCTGCCGGACACGGTCAGGGAGTTGTAGGCGTTAAGCCGGCCCCCGGTGGTACACACCCCGTTCAAGGCGGGAATCGGTACGGTACCCAAGAGGAGGCGGTCCCGCAGTTCGGCGAGATCAGCCGCCGGGTATCGGCTCAAGATCAAAGCCGCCACCCCACTCACATGCGGTGCCGCCATGCTGGTTCCGCTAAAGTAGTCATAAGAGGTGTCGGAAGCGGCCGTGCTCGAATAGATCGTGTCGCCCGGAGCGCCCAAATCCACGGTGGTGCGACCATAATTGGAAAAATCAGCCAACAGATCGTTACGCGTCAGGGCGGCCACGGAAACAATATTGTCGAGCGGATAATTGGCCGGGTAGAATGGGCCTGCGTCGTTATCCGAGGCATTGTTGCCCGCCGCGGCGATAAACAATACCCCTTTGGTTCGAGCGTTATTGATGGCGTCATACAGCGCCTGCGAATTCCCGCCCCCCCCCCAGCTATTACTCAGGATCTTGGCCCCTTTGGCGACGGCAAAGTCAATGCACTTGATGGCGGCGCTGTTGGCGCCCGATCCACTGGCAGAGAGAAACTTGCAACCCATCAGTCGGACGCGCCAGGTTACTCCCACATGGGGATTCCCGTTATTGGCCGCCGCCCCGATGGTCCCGGCGCAATGCGTGCCGTGGTCGTTATCGTCCATCGGATTACCGGAACCGGTGATGGCGTTAATGCCGTAAACGTTGTCAATAAATCCGTCGGCGTCGTCGTCCTTCCCGTTGGTCTCCTTGCCCCCGCCGGATTCGCCCGGGTTGCGCCACATCTGATTGGTCAAGTCCCGGTGCGTATAACGAATCCCGGTGTCAATGACGGCCACGATGACATTGGTGGAACCGGTGGTGAGATCCCAAGCCGTGGTGGCGGCAATATCCGCCCCGGCCACGCCGCCATCTTGCCCTGTGTTGCGCAATCCCCACAAGGACCCATCCACGAAGGCCTGATCCGTCGGCAACGCATTGGCCTCGACCAAATAGTCGGGCTCCACGTATTCAAACAGTCCGGTGCGTTTCAGATCGTTGATCCGCTGAATCAATCGCGTGCGCAGCGCTGCCTCGTCATCCCCGGTGGCGGGCCCGGTGGGGTCCAGCAGGACGAGTTGCGGCAGCATTTGGTAGCGATGCTGGACCCGCGAACCGGCCTGCTGCAGGACGTTGCCGCTCTGCTCCAGAATGACCTGCTCCTTGTACTTCGCCAGAATCTGTGTCGGATGCGCCTTGGCGTTCCCAAGCGTGACGAAGCTGGTTTGCGCCGACAGCGGCCCGGCGCCCAACCCGAAGGTGGCCAACAGCAGGAGGAAACGGCCCGCCCCATTCAAAACTAGAAGATTGATTTTAAGCAGGCGGAGCCGTCCGGCGGTTTCCCATTTTGCGTTTTGCATTCGTAATTTTGCCTTCAGCCCCCTCAGGGACTGTTAGGACTGTAGATCACCCGGTAATAGCGCTGGGCAGCGCCGGCCACCCCGTTCGTGTCGAGCGCGGACAACGGCGCCGTAACGGATGTGGCGTTCGTGACCGTCAGCAACGGCACCCAGACGCCGGACGTGAGGTTGGTTCGGTATTCCACCCGGTAGATCGTGTTAGCCGCCCCATCCCAGGAGAGGAGAAAGCCCACGGGCGACGGGTTGCGCGCGATCGAATCAATTTGCACCCCGCCAAACGGCGTCACGTCATAGAAGTTCGGAACGCCGTCCGCATCCGAATCAATATTCTTACTTTCGTACAGCGCCTTGTTCACCTGGATGGTCTGGTTACCATTGATCACCACAGCCACCGAGCTGTTCGGACCGGAGTATTCGGACACCCAACGCAAACGTCCGTCGAGCTGACCATCGAGATATTCTTCCGCGGATTGCCCGCCAGGAGGAGTGAAACTCAACTTGGCCGCAGCGTAATAGATCGTCAGGCTCGGGTCAATCTGTAATTGGCTCGCGTAATCCGCCAACTGGGACAAATCCAGCACGTCCACATACAACCCATTATTCGCGTCCGGGCCGGTGAACCCAAAATACGAATTGGCACTCTCCGGCAGCAGCGTCAGCTTGCCCAGCGCCACGTTGTTGACATACCCGGCCTTGCTGACGCCATCATCGCGGCCCGCCCAGAGATGGTTGACCATGACATTCTTCGGCGCCACGGTGCGGAAATCCGTGCCCAACAAATCCCCGGTCGCCGGCTTGCGGGTCAGAGCGAAGCCGTCGCGGCAGGACAGGATGTTGCTGGAAGCGGCGCCATTGTCGAACAGGGCATTCGTGACCGAAAGATAGAGACTCTTCTGGCTGGTGATCCGGGCCTGATTGAACTTGAGGCTGTCGGCGGCCAGGGAAATATCATTGGCGGCGTCAATGCTGCCCGCTTCAATCTTGCCATTGAGCGTTACCAGGTTGAAGCCCGCGCCCACCAAATTGTCCCCACCCAACTCGGCGTAGTCGCTCTTGATCGTCTGGCCCTGCGATTGGATGATCCCGCGATTAACAAAGGCAAGGTAGCTCTGCGCGCCATCATCCCCGAAATGCGCCTCATTTTCGACGTTCAAGGTCCCGGTATTCGTGAAGTAGCGCAGGATCGGAGCGTTGAGCACATTCCAGTTTGGGGTCGTCCCGGTCAATGTCAGCCGCCCCGACAAGGTGAAACTCAGGCCATCAATGAGTAGATTCTGCGACACCACCCCGCTGTCGCTCATGGACACGTTGGTCGCCTTGGCTTTCAAATCCCAAATCGTCACCGGCAGAATGTCCAGGAGTGACGTGGCATCGAGGATCAACGCGTGCAAGTTGACCTCCACAATATTGGTGATGGGGCTGGGAATGAAACTGTTGGTGTCGTCCGGGTCCGGCGCGTAGTTCTCAATGACCTGCTCGATGCTGTTTGTCCATAATCCGCTCCACGCGTAGAGGTCGCCCCGCAAACGCGCCACCGTCTCCTTGGCCAGATTCTGAATCTTCAACAGGCCATTCGTGGAGCCCAGGTTGAAATTGAGGTTTTGACAATCCAAAACCGCGTTGGCACTGCTGATCAGATGCTGGGCTTCCAGACTCAGGTAACCTCCGGCCCGCATCCGCGTCCCGTTCAGGTTGAGATTCTTTGCGCTGATCTCCAACCGCCCCGGCTGGTTCGTCACCGTCCCCCCCGGCACCACTGGCACCAGCGAGGTCAGATTGTCAACGTAGGCCGAATAGCCTGCATACGACGCGTCGGTCACGAAGTCGGCGAGGAATTCGTCCTCGTCGTAGAAGAAAGTGTTGGTGACCTCCGTATTCCCGTCCAGAATCGCGCCCCCCGGCGGGAAGGTCCGGGAAAGCCGGTAATTCGCGGGAATGGAAGTGCCGTAGCTGGTGTTGTACAGAAGCCCGCGATTCGTTTCCGCCGCCAGCGTATCCACGAAATAAATGGTGTTAAACTGGTTCTGCTGGGCGACCACATTCGTTTCCGCCACCGCCAGTTCCACGACCACGGTCTTCATCTTGTTGGTAAAGATGCTGCTGTCGCGGAAGCCGATCGCCACACTGAAATTGGTGGGATTGGAGATGGCAACGAAGGCGGCCTGCCGCGTGATGCTGGTGGGAAATTCCACATTGTCCTCCACATCGCCCACGCTGTTGGTGATCGAATAGTTGGTCGAACTGACCAGGTTCGTAAAGGCGGCGGTGTACGGATCGAAAACGCTGAACTGGATCGAGCCGTAAGCCCCGCCGGCGGTCACCCGATGCGAAGGGGTTTGCGCCACCAAAGTCGAGCCGACATAGGTGATGATCTCGCTGGTGGCAAAGCCCAAATCATTTGACTGTCCCCACCAATTGTCGTAAATCGCGACATCGGGAAAATAATTGGTGTCATCCACAAATGAACCGTGGCCCACAATAGCATTCACTTGCAAGCCGCTCAGCACGAGGTTGACGTTCGTGCCGGCGATTTGCAACTGGCCCGCCGCGCCGACGTTGAGGTTGCCCTGATTGACGACGTTGGTGGCATGCACCAACACGTAACTGCCGCTAAAACCCGACGGCAGGTTCCCATCCACGGCCGTCACTGTGCTTTCCGACCGGTTGTGGAAATTCCGCGCCAACTGCCGCTGGCCGATCAACTGGCCGCTGCTGTTCCGCGGCGCCGTGTCAAACAGCCACCCCACCCGACCGGTCATGGCATTCGCGTTGGTAAAATTCTGCGTGTTGGAGGTTTCAAACGGGCGGCCCGTCGTGATATTGAACGTGCCATAGTTGATGACATTGGTGGCATCAATCGTCGGGGCGGTAAAGACATCGCCATTATTGATCCAGTTGGTGCCATCGAACGTGTAGGCACCCGCCGTGGACGCGAACAGCGTCCCCAAAATAATCGAG